>JAUWMW010000194.1 GCA_030612965.1 bacterium | reverse complement strand
CAATCACCCACGGCGGCACCATCCTTGCCAAAGAAACCAGTGGAACATATGCGCTGATTCGCAACCGGAGGAATAGTGATGAAAACCGCGATCCAAAAGATACTCTCAGGCCGTCTGGTACCGACGCCAATGATCCTGCTTCTGATAATGGCCGGTGCTGTATCAGGGGCGCCACCCCATCCTGGTCTGATCTTGCGCGCCGCTGCCGGGGATACCAGGCTCCCCTACTACCTGACTCACTACGAGGAACTGAAAGCCAAAGGCGTTAACAGCCCCTCCACAAGGCACCTGCAGGCGGCCAAGAGTACCCATAGCGGTCATGCTATGGCGCCGGGGATTGTCGGGCAGTTCCGTGCCCTGGCCATATTGGTTGATTTTGAGGACAACCAAGCGGCAGTGGATGGCGAATTCTTTGACAGTCTCGTATTCGGATCGGTCGGGGGAACGGTCAGCGAGTACTATCGTGAAGTCTCGTACGATAAAGTGCAGTTGATCTCGGTTGACCTGCCTTCGGAAATCGGCTGGCAGCGGGCGCCAATGACCTATGATTATTATGTAAACAACCGCAACGGTACCGGCACCTATCCGCAAAACACGCAGAAGCTGGTTGAGGATATCATAGATATGGTTGATCCGCTGGTGGACTTCAGCGACTACGACAACGATGGCGATGGCGAAGTCGATGGGCTGATGATCATTCATGCTGGGCGCGGCGCCGAGTACGGCGGCGGCAGTGATGTCATCTGGTCGCACAAATGGAGTATCAGTCCCCGCTATCGTGACGGCGTGTATCTCTCGTCGTACACCATTCAACCGGAGTTCCTGAGTTCACCGGGCGACCAGACGATCGGAGTCATCGCGCATGAACTCGGACATGTCTTTGGGGTCCCGGATTTGTACGACACAGATTACTCGTCCAACGGTGTCGGCAAGTGGGGTTTGATGTCTTTTGGGAGTTGGCTGGGTCCGCAGAATCGCGGCGGATCACCGGCCCATCTATGCGCCTGGTGCAAGATGGAACTCGGTTGGCTGATACCTGTCGAGGTCACTGAAGATGTCGTTTCGCAAACGATTGAGAACGTTGAGCAGAACAACACCGCCTTCAAGCTGTGGACCTCCGGCAGTCCCGGCAATGAATACTTCCTGATCGTGAACAGACAACGGATCGGGTTTGATTCATACTTGCCGAATACAGGTTTGTTGATTTGGCACATCGATGAAAACAAGAACAGCAATTCCGGTGAGTGGTATCCCGGTCTGGCGACGTCGTCTCACTACCTGGTGGCCTTGGAGCAAGCCGACGGCTTGTACGAATTGGAACGCAAGAACGACCATGGCGACGCCGGCGACCCATTCCCCGGGACTTTTAGTAAAACCTCGTTCAACAGCGCAACCATCCCGAGCACGGACGCCTACTCCGGAACCGAGTCACCGATCAGTGTGGAGAACATCAGTGTCATTGATGGTATCGCGTACGCTGATCTCATTGCAGGGTACTCAAATGACGATTCCCCTGATGACGGCGATAATGAGCCACTGCCGGTACGGCCAACCCTGGCCCAGAACTACCCCAACCCGTTCAATCCAACTACGACCATAAGTTTCTCGACTGCTGTCGCGGCCCACGCAGTAGTAGAGGTTTACAACAGCCTGGGCCAAAGAGTGGCTAAGGTTCTTGACAGTAAAGTGCCGGTCGGCGTGACGTCGGTAGTATTTGACGGTACGACCGACAGCGGTCGACAATTGGCCTCAGGCGTTTATTACTATCGAATCGAGGTTGGTGATTTCGAGGAATCGAAGAAAATGGTTCTGGTACGCTGAAAATCAGACAAAGCTACACAGACTCCTCCTCCGCGCATAGCCCAAAAGAAAAACCTCGGTCAGATGACCGAGGTTTTTCACAGACTAATCAGACAAGCCAAGTTCCGGACGCTTCACTTCAAAGCGACGTCGATCTTCGCGTTGTGCCTTTTTGTACTGAGTGTGGCAGGTCTTACATCGCTTCGGATCCTCAGTGTACCCGCGTTCGGCGAAGTACTCCTGCGCAGCACAAGTAAAAACGAATTCCTCGTGGCACTCACAACAGATCAGGATTTTGTCATCGAATCCAGTCACAATCATTCCCCCTCTCTTGTCGCGCCGACCAACTTCCATGTTGCTCGTACCACACGACAATCGAAGTATGTCATCTAGATATCGTACATCTAAACAACGGTCAAGTAAAAAAGATATAAGTTTCTGAGATGAAGTTGACTATTGCTGATGTCGATCAGTACGGATTGCAGGGCGGTGGATTGCCACCGTCAAACATGTATTCGACCAAAGCCACCAGGTCGGAGATATCGATCCCCCCTTCACAGAGGAAATCACCGGCCGCCAACACAGGAACCGGCGAGGGACCGCCGGCAAAGGCATACTCTACGAAGTACACAAGATCAGAGATGTCGATGCCACCACTGAAGTCGAGATCACCGGCTTGCAGGACAGTCGTCGAGATGATCAGTTGGGTATCCACAACTGATGGATCACCCCACGATTCAACGGAGAAAAACAGGGTGGCAGTGTCCCCCAGCGGCGTGCCCTGCGGTGGGTGCACGTCAATAATGAAGACGGTATCCAACCCCGGCGCCATAGCTTTGTCAATCGTGTCAAGGGGGAGCCAGCCTTGTTCATCCCAGACAATAACGCTGACCACGTCACTCAGCGGCGCCAGGTTCTGCACCCGGTAATTGTACCCTCGAAAGCCACCCGAATAGATGACACTGTCGGTGATTAATAGTTGCGAGAACAATTCATACGGCGGCTGGACCTCGGCCTGATAGGTGTAGGCCACACTGCTTGAATACTCCAGGATGTTGGAGCCCGCTACAGCCACACGATAATAACTCTCGAACTGCGGAATCTCGATGCTACCCTGAAAATTGCCGGAACTGAGCACGATCTGCTCAAACTCATGTTCATTGTCAGCCGTCGATTTGATTATCCAGGCGGACCACTCACGCGCGTCGGAACCGTTGAAGTTGATAACCAGCGTACCGGTATCAGCCCCTGGAGAAAACTGAATGTAGCTGCATCCGTAGCCGGCTGGATTACTCGGAGAATTCTGAAACGGCACCGGATAACTCGAGTGACTTCTGCCAACTGCCGCCAGCGGGTAGTTGGCGCCTTCCTCATGGTGCGATCCATCATCGCGGACCGAGGTGCAGAAGTTCCATACCGTGAATTCGGCAAAGGCTGAGTCCGTTGTCCAACCGTAGCGGCCGTACAAACTATCGGTGAGCGCCTCAAAGGCTGTCGGTACGTATCTCGCCCCCTCCCAGGCGGCACGCATCAGCGAGGTGTCGAACTTCTGGGCCAGGTACAACTCCCAGATGAAACAGGAATAGTAATGGTAGGAGTGTTCCATCAGTGATTTTTGGGGAAAGGGAAAGAACGCGTCGAGGTAGTTGTGACAATCGTTGGATGTATCGAATACCATCTCCTCCATAAAGACGGCATCGAGTTCCATATACCATGTCTCATCGCCCGCGTTGTAGGCATACTGGACCGTATGGTGGTACTCGTGGGCGACGGTTGCTTTGGCCGCGCCCCATTGCGAGCCCTCGGGATCCTGGTTTGGCTCAAAACCGAGAAAATCGTTGTTCAGGACAATATAGCCGTAGTAATCGTTCCACGGCGCCGGCCCCATCCCCTCAGGCATTGCATAGCCATAGGCCGACATGTCCTGAAAGTATACATCGAACATATCATCACCGCCCAGAACGCCATCAGAGACCGGCAGCAGATAACCCAGTTCGAGATGCCGCGCACGAGTCGTGTCGCAGTAGGCAGCGCACTTTTCAATGAAATCAGGCAGTCCGTCGGAGTCGGCATCGTCCGGCGGCACACCATTGGAGTCCGGTGAAATGTTGTAGTGCAGCTTGATGAAACCACCCGGAGTGTCGTAGGTATAGTCGGTGTCGAATCGTCCCAGCGCTGCCTGAAAGGCCTGCTGAGTTGAGGCTGACAGGAGTTGCCACTCGGCCATAATGTCTCTCAACACGGGAGTGACGCACCGAGTGGCGCCACCGACCGGCGCCAGGCTGAGCGAGCGATAAGAATCGGGCAACTCGGTTGGCGTCTTTATCGCTTGGATGACAAGAAGAACGCGGTCGTCCGGGGATAGATCACCGCTCCGGTAGTCTTCCTCGATTGCGCCGATTGGATCAAAGCTCGCCACCGCTTGGCGCTCATTGGCGGTAGCAGTCGACATCATCAGGGTGCCGGAGAACAGTATGATCCACGCCCAGCGTCTCATTGCGTTCTTATTAACAGTCTCCATCTTCTTTTGTTCCTATCGGCCTGGTGCTGCGCATCTGAATCTCCCCGCGCACAGCTATCGATTCAGTTGCGTCTTGAGTACAGACACCAACTACGAAGTACACGCTAATTCAGAGACTCTCCAATGTCTACTGGTCGACACGTCGGTCTCATAACAAGGATGCCGAGCGGAGTTTTGACATTCTGCCCTTACGGCACCTCCAACCTCAATGTATTGAAATTCAACGACTTGTCAAGGCCAAAAGGTTTGGACTTTCCCCAAAAAATCTGCGATTTTAGCCGATTCTGGTGCACATGTTCGTCCCTGATTGACCTTTATCAAATCACCCATCACTGTTGAAGACCGCGCTCAGCCTACACTTATGCGCGCCCAGACGGCTCTATAGC
>JAUWMW010000124.1 GCA_030612965.1 bacterium | reverse complement strand
AAGACATCCTTCAACTCACCGGACTTAACCGTCTCAGTGCCAATGCCGATCTTATCGAGGAGATCACGCGCAGTGTGAAAACTGACAATCACCCCAATGGATCCGGTCAGGGTCCCCGGGTTGGCGATAACTCGATCCGCGCCGCAGGCAATATAGTACCCGCCCGAAGCCGCCACGGAGGCCAACGCCGCCACCACCGGTTTCTCCTCCCTGGCGCGACGAATGGCATCATAGATTTCCTGCGAGATGGCTACCCCGCCACCGCCCGAATTGATATGAATCACGATTGCTTCAATCGATCCTTTTTCAGCCCAACGGTCGATTTGCCGGATCCATTTGCGGCCGGAGTTCTCATCGATGACCCCGAAAATCTCAACCACCCCGATATCGCCACCCAGACCGGCGAACGCGAAATCGCGGTCACCCGACATCAGACCGATGAACATCAGTCCCAGCAGACCCATTGCAACCAGGAACGAGAATCCGATTATGACCGCAATGATTACATCCCTTTTGCGTGCCATGGTACTCCTATTACTTTACGTATATCTTCAACCTGGTCCCGACGCCAAGTTCGTCGGGATCGTCGATATCATTGGCCGAAATTATGTGGGACATGTTGGTGCGATACTTCTGAGCGATACGGCTAAGAGTCTCCCCGCGCCTGACCTTGTGGACGACGTAGTTCCCGGCGCTGCCATCGGAGATCTTGAGGATCTGACCTGGATAGATGCGGCTGGAACGCCCCAGGCCGTTGAGGCTGCGAACTTTGGCCGTGGTGGTGCCGTATTTTCGCGCGATATCCCAGATTGTATCGCCGGCACGTACCTTGTAGTTCTTAACCGACCCCGAAGACTTCTGATTCGACGGTGTGGTCGCAGCGTAAGCTGAGGAACTCTTGTCGCCGCTCTTGCCGGGCGACCGCCGAGCCGATGACGGAATCTTCAGCTTCTGGCCGACATAAATACGTGACCCGCGCTGGATGTAGTTGATGCGCCTGAGTGCATCGACGGTGGTGCCGAAGGCGCGTGCGATATCCCACATAGTGTCACCGCGGCGAACCGAATAAACCGAATTCCTGGCCTCGTAGTCAGTGTACTTGGGACGTGATTCGCCGCGGCGCTTGCTGTCGAGCGGTACCGGCACGATGATCTCCTTGCCGGCGTAAATCGTGGAACGACGACTGAGATTGTTGGCTTCCAAAATCGCGTACTGGGAGACGCCGTACTTAGCGGCGATGGTCGACACTGTCTGGCCTCGTCTGATCTTGTGACGGACCCAGCTTGTTTCCTTGGGTGAGGGCATTTTGTCATAGGCAGCCAGGAACTTGTGTTTGCTGCCGACCGGGATCTTCAGTTTGTACTGTTTCAGTTTGGGCGGCGTGTACTTCCGCAGCAGCTCCGGATTCAGACGCTTCAATTCAGCCACTGAGCAGCCGAGTTCCCTGGCCACCGTTGACAACTCCAGACAACGACTGATCTCCACTTCGTCCCAGACTACCTCCGGCTCATGCACGATATCGGTGAAGCCATACTTCTCAGGGTTCTTGGCAATTATAGCCGCAGCGTAAATCAATGGCACGTAGTCCATGGTCTGTCGTTTGAGCTTCATTTTCCAGAAGTCGTTGGTCTTCTGTTTTTTGATCGTTCCTCTGACCCGCCCCGGGCCGCCGTTGTAGGCCGCCATAGCCAACTCCCAGTGGCCGAACTCTTTGTAGAGGTCTTTGAGAAAGCGACAAGCCGCATGTGTCGACTTGATCGGATCCTTTCTGTCATCCATCCACCAATTCCGGTTCATTCCGTACATCCGTCCGGTCGACGCGATAAACTGCCACAATCCCATGGCCCGCGCCCATGAATAAGCGTTCGGATTGTACCCCGACTCAACCAACGACAAGTAGATCAAATCCTGCGGCAAACCGTACTCGGCCAGAATGCGGCTCATCATAGGCGTGTATCGTTTGGAACGCACCAGATATTTCGTGAAGGCATCTTTCGCCACCGTCTGGAAATAGACGATCGAACTCTTGACTCGGTCATTCATTACCACCGGCAGGTCGTAGGTCACCCCCGCCCTCTCGGTTTTGTATACCCGAATTGTGTCGGCGCCCAGGTTCCGGGCCAGGTCGCCGAATCGCTCGATGATAACACTGGAGGATACGTCCGGCTCCAGTCGACCCAGGGATCGCAACGTCACCCGATAGTCAGCCACGAAATCGTCTAACATCTGGGTATATTTGAAAGCCTCCGGAGTCATCACGGAGTCGGCTTCAATATCAAGCTTGGCCAGTATCTTCAGCCCCTTCTCGAAATAGTACTGAGCCTCCTCCCACGCGGCCTCGCGGTTAGCCATCACCCCCATCAGGTGATACTCCTCGGCTAACTCGAACTTGCGCCATATATCGTCGTCGACGGCTGAGGCTGAGTCGTCAATATCAGCACGGCCACTGGACAGGAACTGATTTTGATTGATGCTCGGACTATCGAATAAAGGAACCTCATTGGGATCCTGCTCATTGGTCCGGGCAGCCTTTTCACCGGATCGGTTGGAACCGTACAGCAAAGGCTGCCGGGAGTCCTGGTCCCCCTCCGAAGAGGAAGCCGTTGTATCGGCGGCCTGTTGTTTATGCCCCTCGGTCTCAGCATGAAGGCCAGGCTGGGACATACTGCTTCGGCCGCCGCAACCCAGAGCAAGAAGAGAGATGATAATGACGAGACTACCCCATGCCCAACACAGTCTTTTCGAGTTACTGATCAAAATAGGTTTCCTTTGTTCCTTCATCCAATACACCTTTTCAGGTTATCGGCATTCCAGTTGGCGCACTTAACCTAAAGGCGGTTAGTCCGTTAACTAACGTTCAGCGTGTTTACCTAAGCAAGTTTTATTTGCCTCTTTTCGCCGAAAACTGATCTGCCAAAACCGAGGTCAGTTCCCCTCTGCTACTGAAGAAACGCCCCGAAATCTGGTTCCGAAACCAGGTGTATTGCCGCTTGGCGTAACGGCGAGTGTTCTGCTTGATAAGGTCCACCGCTGCCTCGAGAGTTAACTCACCGTCCATGAACTGAAGCAACTCACCGTAGCCGATCACCCGGGCCTTCCTGATTGCCTGCCCCAGACCGGCGTCAACCAGTCTTTCCAGTTCTGCCAACCATCCCGCCGCCATCATCTGATCCACCCGCCGGTCGATAGCCGCATACAACTCCTGCCGGTCCGGCAAGAGACAAAAGAACTCGAAGTTGTAGTCTCCCTTACGGTGAGCCGCCCTGGCCAGAAGGTCGGACTTGGGCCGACCGGTTAACCGATATATCTCCAGAGCCCGAATCACGCGAACCTGATTGTTCGGATGGAGACGGGCCGCTTCCGTCGGATCAACCCGCGCCAACTGATCGTACATAGCCTGTGGTCCGATCCGGGTCATTTCGTCCCGAAGCTGCTCGCGGATAGTCGTGTCCTCATTGTCGATTTCTACCACTCCATCGGTCAACGCCCGAAGGTACATGCCGGTTCCGCCGACCAGAACCGGGCTGCGATTTCGCCCGATGATGTCGGCCAGCGCTGCGCAGGCGTCGTCGACAAAACGGTAGGCACTGTACGCTTCGCCCGGTTCAATAAGATCGACGAGATGAAACCTTACTTTGTTGCATTCCTCCGAGGTCGGCTTGGCTGTCCCGATATCGAGGTGTTTGATTATTTGGCGTGAGTCGGCCGAGACTACTTCGATTGGGAAACTGGCGGCCAACTCCACGGCCACCCCGGTCTTGCCGGAGCCGGTTGATCCGCAAATGATGGGAATGGTCGACGACTCAGCCACGACCGAACCGCCGGTCCAGGTCTTCTCGGCTTATTCTGATGAAAGTCGGACGGCCATGGGGACAGGAGTAACGATCATCACACCGCAACAGCCTTTCCAGCAGGTGCCGAGCTTCCTCGTCACTTAGGCGATCACCGGCCATCACCGCCGAGCGACAGGCAATCGACTGAGCCATCGCCTTTTTCATATCGTGCCCACTCTTGCGCAGGGCTAAGATATCGTCGAGTACGTGGCGCAACATTTTCTCCGGTGACCGGGTGCGACCAATCGCCGGAACTGCTTCGATGTTCACCATCCGCCCGCCGAAGGGCGCCACGGTAAAGCCGGAGCGCTGGAAAACATCGGTGGCGGATTCGAACAGAGACAAATGCTCGGGGCTGAGTTCCAACTGTACGGGAAACAACAGAGTCTGCGCCGAGGCGCTGTTAGCTTCGATTTGGCGCAGGATTTCTTCGTAGAGTACACGTTCATGAGCCGTGTGTTGATCGACGATATAGAGATCATCACCCGCCTGTATGAGCAAGTAAAGATCTGAGAACCGACCCACCAACCTAAAGCCACCGGAGGGTCCGTGTTCGGTTTCCGATAATACCGTGCTCTCGGGTTTTTCAAGGATCTCCCCCGTTTCCGTGTCGACGGTTACTGAACTCGGCTCCGTCGCCCCGGAGTTATCGAGTTTCGTTGATTGGTAGAGTTCGGCCAGGAATTCCGTAGCAACCGGTGGCGAACTGCCGATGCCCGCGATGACATATGACCCACTCCTGTCATTGATGCCGCCGTTATGACGGCCCGATTCCGGTCGCATCGTTGCGCCGGAACTGAGTTCCGGAATCACACCGTCCTGCCTGAGGGCATCACGAATCGCTGCCACCACGGCGTCATGGACTTCGCGGTCGCGCGACAGCTTGATTTCGGTCTTGGAAGGATGGACGTTAACATCTATCTCCGTCGGCTCGATGCTCAACAGCAACGCACCAATCGGAAAACCACCGGGGACAATGAGTTCACCATAACCCGCGACAAAAGCGTGCGACAACATAGGCGCAAAAACGTATCGACCATTGATGAACAGATACTGTCCATTACGATTATTCTGCACCACATCGGGCGCTCCGATACATCCCTCAACACTTACCAAACCGCCCTCGAAGGCGAACGACAGGAACTTGCGTCCGCCGCCAAGCAGAGCGCCGACACGTTCCGACAGGCTCTGCCCGGTGGGCAGGTTGAACACAACCCGACCATTCATTTTGAGTGAGAAGCCCACCTTGGGACGCCCGATAGCCATCGCCGTAGCCAGACGAGAGATGTGCCTTGCTTCGGTCGTTTCGGTCTTGAGGAATTTGCGTCGCGCCGGAGTATTGTAGAAAAGGTCCGCTGCTTCAACGACGGTCCCGACCGCAGCAGCCATCGGCTGACACGATTGCAGCACACCACCTTCGTAGATGATCTCGGTGCCGGCCGCCTGGGCCGCCGGGCGGGAAACCATTCGCAATCGCGACACCGAAGCTATCGAGGGCAATGCCTCCCCCCGAAAGCCATAAGACCCGAGCGTTTCCAAGTCATCGAAAGCGGAAATCTTGCTGGTGGCATGACGACCGAAGGCAATCTCGATCTGCTCCTCGGGAACGCCGCATCCGTTGTCGACGATCCTTATCAACTTGACTCCCGATTTCTCAACAACGATATCAATCCGGTCGGCGCCCGCGTCAAGTGAGTTCTCAACGAGTTCTTTTACGACCGCCGAGGGACGCTCGATCACTTCACCTGCCGCGATCTTGTTAACGACGCGTTCCGGTAATGGACGGATCCATCGTTGGCGTCTGGTTTCGTTCGAGGCGTCGCTCACTCGAGTTCCTCCTTGAGTCGACTTAGAATCTCCAGCGCTTCCATGGGTGTAACCTGGTCGGGATCGATCTCGGCCAGCAGCTTCTCTACCTTCGATGGCTGGGGATCAAACAAACTGGGCTGCACCCGCTCTTTGTACAAACCGGCGCCCAGTTCGCTCTGGTTGAACTTGCCGGATTCGAGCAGCCTAAGCACCTGCCGGGCGCGCGAGATCGACGATTTCGGCAGACCCGCCAACTTCGCTACTTCTATGCCGTACGAGTCATCGCATCCCCCCTTGATAATCTGATGCAGAAACACGACGCTGTCCTCCCACTTCCTGACCGCCACCTGGTAGTTGCGCACTGTCGGATAAAGGGAAGCCATCGAAGTCAATTCATGATAATGGGTGGCGAAGATCGTTCGCGCTCCGATTTTCTCATTGATAAACTCAACCACCGCCCAAGCCACCGACAACCCATCGAAGGTCGAAGTGCCGCGTCCTACTTCATCCAGCAGAATCAGCGAACGTTCGGTAGCATTGTGCATGATGTTGGACGTCTCCACCATCTCAACCAGAAAGGTCGACTGCCCGCGAGCCAGGTTGTCCAGCGCCCCGACGCGCGTAAAGACACGGTCGACCAGTCCGATCTCGGCGCTGTCGGCCGGTACGAACGATCCGATCTGGGCCAGGATCACGATCAGACCGATCTGCCGCAGGAAGGTCGACTTGCCGGACATGTTGGGACCGGTCAGAATATGAATCCGCTCTTGGTCGGTTGTCATCCTGGCATCGTTGGCCACGAAGGCTCCGGCTTCAAGCACCGCTTCGATGACCGGGTGACGACCGTTACTGATAACCAGACGGCAGTCCTCAAAAATCTCCGGACGACAGTAGTTTTTTGTAACGGCCAACTCGGCCAGTGATGAGACAAGATCGAGCTCGGCCAGAAGGTCTGCGGTACTGATGATGTCACCGATGCGGTTTTCCAGGCGGTCTATCAACTGCAAATACAACTGTTCCTCCAGGCGGAATATCTTCTCCTCAGCCGACAGGATCAGCCCCTCTTTCTCTTTCAGTTCCGGCGTGATATAGCGTTCGGCATTGACCAGGGTCTGTTTGCGAATATACTCCGACGGTACCGCGTCGATATTAGCCTTGGTAATTTCCAGGTAGTACCCGAACACTTTATTGAAGCCAACCTT
>JAUWMW010000283.1 GCA_030612965.1 bacterium | reverse complement strand
AACTATCGGTATCGACCTTGTGTCCCGGTGTTCTGCCCCGCGCACTGAGGACCTGTCAAAGGTGCCTTAACCGTACTCAGAACCGCCTTGAGCGCCCCGTCCTTTTGTGCGCTGGGTCCCATACCGATTGAAGGAACCACGAGGTTCTCTTGATCGGAACGACCAATCGCGGCTTCTCCGACCATGGCCGCACTAAGGAGATCTCCTATGCCCAGCAAAAGCATTCTGTTTGTCTTCGCCGACGAACAACCCCAGGTGCTTGATGGAATTCGTCAAATCCTCTCCCGCCGACAGAATGAGTGGGATGTCGACTTTGTAAGCAGCGGCCCTGAAGCGCTGACCGCCATGAAGCGCAATCCCGTCGACGTCATCGTGACAGACATGATCATGCCGGGCATGAACGGCGTCGAGCTTCTCCAAAAAGCCAGCGATCTCTACCCCGGCACGGTCAGGTTCATTCAGTCGGGTGAGGCCGACCGGAAAGTGATCCTGGAATCGATCGGCATCGCTCACCGTTCCATCACCAAACCGTGTAACCCGGAGACTCTGCGAAGTTTCCTAACAACGTCGCTGGGCCTGAGGGAACTCCTAAACCAACAAGAGTTGCACGCTCGGATTGCCGGTATCGGAGCGCTGCCCAGCCCACCGGAAATATACAACCAACTTATGAGCGAATTACAGTCAGAATCGGCATCCATCAAGAGCGTTTCCGAGATCGTGTGTCGCGACATCAGCCTGACAGCCAAACTTCTGCAGATGGTCAACTCGGCCTTTTTCGGCCTGCCCAGCCATGTCGACAGCGTTTTTCAGGCAGTGAACCTGCTGGGGCTGGCGACGGTCCGGGGCCTGGTGTTGACGGCCGGCACCTTCAGTCAGTTTGAGTTCCCTCCCCTGTCGAATATGTCCATAGAAAGCATCTACAGCCATAGTCTGGCGGTGGGGACGCGAGCCCGGAAGATCGCAGTGGCGATCGGCCTGCCACGACCTATGTGTGACGAAGCACTGATGGCCGGGATGCTGCATGATGTCGGCAAGCTGATTATGCTCACGCATTTTCAGGATGAACTCAGAGAAGTGCTGCGACTGGCCGACGAGTCGTCATTGCCGCTGCACGAAGCCGAACGAAAGGTCATGAAAGTCAGTCATGCCGACATTGGCACTCATCTGCTTTCGCTCTGGGGGTTGCCGGATACTATCCTGGAGCCGGTGGCGCTTCACCACGATCCGCAGCGGATGCCGATTCCTCAGCGCAGTATCCTTTCGGCAGTACATATTGCCAATGCTCTGGAGCACGAGGAGCACGACGGTGAGAAAACCAACACCGCTTCACGGCTCGACCAGGACTACGTGAACAAACTCGGCCTGGCGGCCAAGATTGAGGAGTTCAAGGAGACCTGTCAACCCGAACAGGTGTAGCCCCACAAGCGCCTGTTCCGGTGGTTCCTGCGACCTCTGAAGGAGGCACTGGCAAAACGAACCGAACAGGCATCGCACGGAAGCGTGATCGTTGTGCCCGCGTGATCTTTACATCGCGCGGGTTTTCTCATCACAGGTCAATTTTGCCCACGAATGCGGTCATTTCAGTCTTGACATCGGCTGACCACCGCGATAGATTGTAGACTCAAGCTAAACATGCGGGAGTCTAATCTCTCCCCCTAAGACCACGGAGGAAATATGAAGAAGCTTCTATTGGCAGCAGTCGGCCTGTTGCTGCTGACCCAACCTGTGATGGCAGCCGGTATCTCAGCCGGCACCGGCGCTTTCGGCGGCTTGGCGATTCCGGTCGTGCAGGACGATCAGTCGCAAGGCACTGTGTTCGGATTCAAGGGCCGCGTGAAAGCTATGTCGATTTTCACGTTGGAGCCCAACGTCATGTTCACCAAGTATGGTGACCCCGACATCGACGGGGTGATCGGTGATCCCGAGGGGTCAAAGCTGACCTCGTTCGGGCTGGACGTGCTGCTGGGATCATCTCTGGGCAGCCCGGGCGTCTCTCCCTTCTTTTTCGCCGGTATCGCTAGCTACAAGACCAAAAACGATCAACTGCAGGTCGATGAGAGCGA
This sequence comes from bacterium, assembly GCA_030612965.1. Taxonomy (GTDB): domain Bacteria; phylum Zixibacteria; class MSB-5A5; order GN15; family FEB-12; genus JAJRTA01. The sequence continues at coordinate 962 of JAUWMW010000283.1, read as the reverse complement.
TGTTGGTATCTCCGGCGGTCTCGGTCTGGAGATCGGATTGGGACCGAAACTTGGTCTGGAAGCCCGCGGACGTTTCGTGATTGTCGGCACCGAGGGGGGTGGGTCCAAGAAGGCGGCCATATTAACCGCCGGCGTTAACTACCATTTTGGATTGTAGGAAGGCACAACCATGAAAAAGCTATTATACCTAATCATAGTTGGCGCCATTGCCCTTGCACTTCTGGCGCCCTCAGGCTGCAAAATCGTCAGCGGCACCTTTGTAGTCGAAGAAATATTCTACGACCTTACTCCCAACGGCACAGCCGACTACTACTACGAAGCGATTGACATTACCGATAACGACGTATGGGTAGATCACAAGGACGATATCAAAGACATCGACAACGTCGGCTTCGAATTGTGGCTGTCCAACACCGCCGGTTCCGCTAATACTGTCGACTGCTACATTAGTGACTTCTCGTCCTCACTTGGCGGCACTTCCTCCAAGTCTGCGGTGATGGCCGGAGCCACTCACGTCCTGGTGGATATTCCCTTGCCGCCCGGAAAGTCGTTTCTTGGGTATGCGACATCGTTCAGCCATATCACCAACCTTGATGCGCTCAAGACACTCGGCGAGATCGGCCAGTTCAAATTCTGGGCCATCTCCGATATTACCACGAGCAATTTCACGGTCGACTCAATCCGCGTAGTTGTTACTCTGACGGCTGGAACCTGATCGAGGAGTTCAGATCTGTTGTACGAACCGGCCCGCGCGAACTGCGGGACGGTTTTTTTTGTGTGTGGTCGTGGCGTCGGGCGGGGTCGCCCGCCACCTCCTTGTTTGCAGGTAAGAGCCGTCAGGCAGAGACGCCTGACGGCACAAGGAAATGAGATTGCCGCGCTCCCTACGGTCGCTCGCAATGACCGAAATGGGGGTTTTTCGACAAGCCCTGATGACTCGCCACCACAAACAACTTCGATGA
>JAUWMW010000213.1 GCA_030612965.1 bacterium | reverse complement strand
TGGCGTTGCAGCGAATCTCGCAGAAGTGGAAGCGGCCGATCAAGGATTGGGTCGCAGCCCTGAACCACTTCAGCATTATGTTCGAGGGAAGGATCTAACAACCGTGAACCGGTCGCTTACACAGAATTCCGTACACTCCCTTCATTCTGCGTGGTCAGAGCTCAAACAGTACGTCTGAAACGTTTTCGGACGTCTACCGGGTTGACGATTTCTATCCGCGTGCAATAGCCGCACTCGGCCATCCGTATGTTTTTCGAGACTTTCGCGGGGTTGTCGTATCGCTATTTCCATTCACCTATAACCCGCAGACAAAGACCCTGCGAGTCTACAGCTTGATAGAGGTAGAGATACGAGTGGCGGGGCTTATCGATGAGAATGTCAACGTGAGCGGAAGCCACGCCTACTGCCGCGACTTCACTGACCTCTACAATAACCACTTCCTGAACTTCGGCCGGGATCGGTACGATGCCGTGGACGAACGAGGTAGGATGGTCGTTATCAGTGAAGCCTCCTTGATCGATATAATTCAGCCGTACGTCGACTGGAAACGTGAGAAGGGCATCCCGACCAGTCTGTACGATGTGGCCGACATAGGATCGACGCCTGAGGAGATCAAGAGCTTCATCCAGTGGGAGTATGACATGGGTGATGGACTGGTCTTCGTGCAGCTTGTGGGTGATGAAGCACAGATACCCACGTTTATGATCGACTGCGAGTTTTGCGAGGGAATGGCCACGTCCGATGCTACCTATTCGCTGCTTGCGGGATCGGACAGCTACCCGGAGATTTTTGTTGGTCGCTTCTCCGCCGAGACCAAGGAGGAACTGGAGACACAGGTAGAACGGACAATCTATTACGAGCGCGACCTTAATGATGGTGACTGGTTGCACCGAGGAACAGGTGTAGGCTCTGCCTGGGGTGATGGATATGGATACCTTGGGATGAGAGATAGGGAGCTGGTGGAAGTGCTTCGGGTAATGCTCCTGGAATATACCTATACAGAGGTAGATCAACTCTACGAGCTTGGGGATCCGCCTTTCGATATCGTTCCCGTTCCCGTTCCGGATTTCATGCATACGATCAACGACGGAAGGGGTATCCTCATTGTTGAGGGGCATGGTGACTGTGAATGCACATTCATGATTCCCCCCGGTACGCCCACTCCCGGAGATGTGTTTACAACCGACAGTATATACATCCTTACGAATGATTATCAGCTCCCATTCGTTACGCTTGGTGCTCCCTACCTGGGCAATTTCCAGATTGGACAGACCTTTGCCGAAGCCTGGCTAAGAGCGACAAACAGCAGCACCGGCGCACCCGTCGGCGCCATTGCAGTCTATGCTTCCTCGACCGACCTGGACTATGCATCACCGCAGGCCGCGCAGCACGAAATGGTGGAATTGCTCACATCCGGCATGTTCAATACAATGGGCGGCTTGTTCTATAACGGCTCTTGCTACGCCGTCGACCTTTATGGGGAGCGAGGCGAAAAGACTTTCAAGTCGTATCATGTCTTCGGAGATGTCTCACTTCAGGTAAGAACCGATACGCCCGAACCCCTTACGGTAGAATGTGATGAGGAGGTACTGACCGGAGCCACGACCTTTGAGGTTACCGTGCCGGGCGTTGAAGGGGCTCTGTGTGCCCTTTCGCATAGCAGCGACCTACTGGGCTGTGCCTATACCGATCAAACCGGTCAATCTGTAATCGTTCTGGACCAGCCGGTGGGAGGGAGCGGACCTCTGGACCTGGTTGTCACGGCTTACAACAAGACGACGTATCTGACACAGGTAGCTGTCGTCGACGCCATTTGTGGCGACATTGACGGCAGCGGCGCCCTTCCCGATATAGGCGATCTGGTCTACCTGGTTGACTATATGTTCAATGACGGGCCGGAACTGCTCGTGATGGATGCGGCTAATGTTGACGGACAAGGTGACCTCGACATAGCAGACCTGGTCTATCTCGTTGACTACATGTTCAACGGTGGCCCGGAACTGACGTGCCCATGACAGACCATAATGTCGCCGGCGGCCCCGCACCGTTGGTGGGATGTGAGTGAGTTAATGGCGCCCTTCGACTCCCAGACTGTGTCGCAAAGCCGTTTCGCAGGGTCCTGATCTCGACGAAGTCGGGATTGTGACCCTGCGATTCTTGCTAAGACGTTGTGGGAAAGCAGGCTTAAGAACCACCGGTTCACACGCTCGCCTTCGGCGAACGCAGGAACCAGTGGAACATACAATTGCGACACAGCCTGTTCGCTTTAGGTGGGATACCGTTGTGCGGATACAAGGCGCGAAGCGCGAGGATGTGATTTATCACCTCAGTCCTCCGGCCCTACGAACCACTCGGTAGCGATCTTCTCCGTGATAGCCACGATCTCGCGGTCCTGATCCGTCAAAGCGCCGCGCTCAATCAGGCTATCAATGGCGCGATGTAACATCACCATCCGATCACGCAGCGGGATCATCGCCGGGTAGTATTCGTTCTTGAAAAAGATGTGGAAACGTTCGCGTTGTTTCTCGTCAGCCAACTGGGCGGTAATGGCCTTCTCAAGATCAGTGCCCTCAAGCCCGGTCAATTCCTGTTTTGGAGACGTCAGGGCCTTGATCGAGTGGGACAGCGATTGACGTGCCCTGAATGTGAAATGCCAGCACTCCATCAACCCCATCGAGTTGATAACTAGCACGTCGACCCTAACGCTGTTCTCGTCCGGATTTGCTTTCACGCCCTTCATGAAGGGCAGGTAGTAATTGTCGGTGATGGCTCCAAAGGCACTAATACCGCCGGCAAAAGGGTTCTCCAGGATATCTGCAATTGAAAAATACGGTTTGTGTTCAAAGCGTGCGTCCTGGATCATGATGAACTCCTCTTCGGTGAAGTGGAATCGCTCATTCCATTGCTGTTCCGGGTCGCGATCCTTGTGTGATAGAGCAGATTGACTGGTAAGCATGCCGAGAGCCTGTCCACCTCGCCAGACGAGTGGCAGTACGCCGACCGCCCATTCAGCCGACCCGCCGATTTCCCCGATCATCGCGTTGAGCCGTCGCCCATCGGGAAAGTCGACTCCCTCGTGTCCTAACACAAGAGCCGGAAACAGGTCCCCGTCTTTGTCAAACGGTGTTGCGACGCCGACATTATTGAGTTGATCCATGGGCAGGTGGTGCCTCGGGCGATCGAGGAAGAATGCGCTTAGCTCTTCAACCCCCGACATGCCGTAAGAACCTGCAATGATCTCAGCTATTTCCGGCGAACTGACCTCGCGTGGATTAAACTCTCCAAAGGGAGCGCCGCTCATCCAGCGCTGGACATAAACGTCGGGGAGGTGTCGCTTGACATGGGACTCGGTCAGAAACATTGCCGTGAGGGAGGAGTGCAATCCCTTTACCGATTTGGTTGTACCGTCGATTACGTCGTTACCCATCGACAACAATGTCACGCTGGCCGGCATGGTCGTGCCGTAGCGGGCGCGGTGCTGAGGCTTGCCGAACAGTGCGCCGACTGCAATAGTGGGGTTGCCGCCCGCTTCATAACCGGGTTTGACCCGCACGCCTTCGGTAATGGTGGACTCTATCAGGACCTCTTCGCCAAACGGCAGCCGCTCGGTGGTGGTCTGGAGCACTTCAGCCATGACTTGGGCCGCGGTTCGGTCGTTGGCTCTCTTGAGGCTATTGGCGAGATCGTTGGTCTGTTCGGCTTTTGGAAACTCGCACAGACTGCCGCGCCCATTCAAGCCTACAGCCACGGCCGAGAGCGCGGCAGACAGCACAGCCGATTGTCGCAGTTGCCGGTTGCGTAGCGCGCCCAGGTTGGAGTGTGGGTTGAAATGTTCACTAAGGACCGAGATGCGGGCCTCGCCAAGCTCCAGTTCGTAATTCCGCAGAACTGTGTGATGACGGTGGTTAAACTCAGTGACGCGATCGGCCACAAATTCCTGTACCTCACGCATACCGTTGTATCTGATCCGCTGATCGGCGATATCGAATCGCATCTTACTATTCATGGGTGTCATGCCCTATTTCAGTTTGAGGTCACGTTACTGACCGATTTCCGCCGCGACCGTTATCTCTGTGTTTCGCTGCCATGAGAGTAAGAGGTAATCAACAGCAGGTAAACAGGCAAGCATTATTATAGTTGCAGGTGAGACTTGCCTCACAATAAACGTTACCGAAGATGGAAAAATGGGAGGTGCCAGATGATACGTTGCCTCATAATTGATGTTACCGAAAGGAGACGCGATTATGAGTGGAGATTCCAAACAGGAATTCCTGGACGCGATACTGCCACGCTATTTAGTAGCCTCCAGGGAAGAGAAGGGACTCATTCTCAGGGAGTTTTGTGCTGTCTGTAAG
>JAUWMW010000321.1 GCA_030612965.1 bacterium | reverse complement strand
GAGCGCGAGGCGATGGGCCATTCATGGCTCAAGCAGGTTACGGAAAAGTGTCCCGAGGTGAAGTTCATTGCCCACTACGCCCTCCTGGGCAACTATGATTTCATGGCGATTTACGAGGCGCCGGACGAGGAGGTGGCCGCCAAAGTATCGATGATCAGCATGGCCAAAGGAGCTTTTATTGCCGAGAGCTGGCAGGCTATTCCGTATCGTCGGTTGGTGGAATTGTCGAAGGAAATCTGACAGGCAAGCCTGTCTCTTGCGCTTCGCGCCTCAGGTATTGGTTAGGTTGTGGTGGCCGAGTCTTTAGACTCGGCCACGATCCCCCGCACCTCAGCCTGAGCGGAGTCGAAGGTCGGCAGGCACGCCGGTCTCCTGCGCTTGGCACCGAGTGTTGACGGAGAGGGCATGGACATTGCATCGCTCATCCGATTCCCCTGTTGAGAGGGGTGGCCGAAGGTAACCTATGTACCCGGTTGTACAGTTCTTGGTGCTTCGTGCCCAGCGATTGGTTAGCGCAGCTTATACAGGCATTGGCCGCAACATCACAGAAAGGGGACATCATGAAGAACAAATCGAGTGAGGGACGATGGTGGAAACAGATCGGAGCGACATGCGCGATGATGATCATGTTGGCAGGAATCGGGGCGAGTGCAAATGATGTGTCGGATGTAGACGTCAAGATCGAACGGGTAGCTCTATTCAAGAACGGATTGGGATTCTTCACATCATCCACGACCCTGCCGAAAGGTGCAACCACTATCAAGATAAGACAGCTTCCCGTACCTTCGCATGGTACGTTTTGGGTAGGTTATCCGGAAGACATAAAGGTTCGCACACTGTTCACGAGTATGGAGGATGTCGAAAAGACTGTACCTGCTGGTAGCATTGCCGAACTTCTTCAAGTCAATTCAGGGCGGAAAGTGACAGTTACTACTGGCTCAAAAGACATGCCCGCAATCAAAGGTACAATCGTCAAAGTCATGTCGGAGAATAAGCCGACTGAGTCGCCGAGTCCATACCTCATGGACATCCGAAGCTCAGCTTCCGCCCTTCGGTACCCGCCTTACCAAGCGACCTCACTGGTTGTCATCAGGACGAAGGCTGGAAGTGTCGCCCTCAATGTTGGATCAATCGTCCGTGCGGATTTCGAAGGTGACGACATCACAACTTCAGTATCCGTCGTATCGAAGCAGCCGAGTATCCGAATGGAGCTGGAGGACGCAACGAGAGAAAATGAGATCGGCATAAGCTATCTTGCCCGCGGGATCACGTGGTCGCCGAGCTATTTGATTGACATCTCGGATTCTACAACAGCCAGGCTGAGCGCTAAGGCGGTTGTCATCAACGAGGTGGCTGACCTGAGGAGAATCCATCTTGATCTGGTGACCGGCTTTCCGAATATCCAGTTTGGCGATGTTAACAGCCCGGTGGCCATGAGCCAAAATCTTGAGGGCTTTCTCAGAGCGCTCACAACCGGGCGAAGTGAATCGGGCTCGCGTGGGAATATGATGATGCAGCAAGCCATGCTGTCAAACGTTGCGAGGTTTGACAACGACATGAGCACACCTGTGCCCGGATATTCCACGGCGCAGGAAGGTACTGTGTCCGAAGACCTGTTCCTCTATCCGGTCGAAAGTTTCACTCTGCTCCGAGGGGAAACCGCCTGCATTCCGCTATTCACGGCAGAGGTGCCGTACAAGCATATCTACATTTGGAAGATTCCCGATATGCTCGACAACAACGAGCGATATCGGCAGAATCGTAATAACGACGAACAGGCTCTTGCCGAAGAGGTGTGGCATTCCTGCCGGTTGGTCAACAACATGGATATGCCCTGGACTACAGCCGCTGCCGAGTTTGTCAATGACGGCCGGTTTACAGGACAGGATATCTGTTACTACACAGCACCCGGCGCCGAGACCACAATACGGGTCAATCGAGCAATGAACGTTTTGGCCGAAGAGGCCGAGGTGGAGTTAGAGCGCGTCAGAAACGCTGCCTCATTTCATGGGTACTCGCATGATCTCGTCAAGGTGAAAGGGGAATTGAAGTTGCAGAATCGGCAAGGCAAGAGTGCGACTGTGGAAGTAACGAAGGATCTCTCCGGCGAAGTGCTTGACATTGTGCCTCAAGCGAAGGACATCCCTACGGCCAAGGGACTGAAACGTGTGAATCCGCGTCACGTGCTCGTGTGGGAGGTTGAACTGAAGCCTGGCCAGGAGCAAACGTTGTCGTACACATACGAGGTGTATCTCCGCAATTGATCCGAGGGTGTTAACCTTGCGGGTCGAAACCCCTGCGGTTTCGGCGAATGCCATGGTGAGCGGAGTCGAAGGCG
>JAUWMW010000324.1 GCA_030612965.1 bacterium | reverse complement strand
GATCTGATGGACTATCATGATCGGTTATATCCTAATAGGTCCATTCGGGTGAAATGATCGTTCACACATGGTGAATTCCCCTTGCGCGGTGGGAGCTTCTTGCCTTTATTCGGAGTCGATTTGGCAACGTTGTTATAGAGGTATAGAAGATGACTCACGAACTAGACGGTATATTCAGGCCTAAATCCATCGCGGTGATCGGGGCTTCGAGCAAGAAGGGCACCATTGGCCACAGCATACTCCACAATTTGATCGGCTACTCCTTCAATGGGAAGGTCTTTCCGGTTAATCCCAAGGCCAATGTGATTCATTCGATCAAGTGTTACTCCACCATTCTGGACGTTCCCGATGCTGTCGACCTGGCTATCATAATCGTCGCCGTCGACTATGTCGTCAGTATTGTCGAGCAGTGCGGCCAGAAAGGTGTCAAGGGAATAGTCGTTATAACCTCCGGCTTCAAGGAGGTTGGAGAAGAGGGCGCCGCCAAGGAGTTGGAAGTTCTCAAAGTGGCGCGCAAGTATGGGATGCGGATGATCGGTCCCAACTGCTTCGGAGTACTCAACACCGATCCGGAATACTCCATGAACGCCACCTTCTCCAAGGCGCAACCATTACGAGGACGTGTCGGTTTTATGTCGCAATCGGGGGCGCTTGGCGAGGCGATTCTGGGACTGGCCTTTGATCTGAACCTCGGGTTTTCACAGTTCGCCTCGGTGGGCAACAAGGCCGATATTTCCGGCAATGCCATCCTGGAGTATTGGCGCGATGATCCTAATACCGATGTGATCCTGCTGTATCTTGAGAATTTCGGAGACCCCCAGAAATTCACCCGCATCGCACGTGACATGGCGCGCAAGAAACCTATCGTGGCCGTGAAAGCCGGTCGGACTGCCGCCGGGGCACGGGCCATCAGTTCGCACACCGGCGTGCTGGCGGGGCTGGATGTCGGCACCGACGCTCTCTTTGAACAATGTGGCGTTATCCGAGTAACCTCGATTGATGAACTGTTCGATATCGCCGTAGCGCTCTCCAATCAGCCGCTGCCGCGTGGAGACAGGATCGGGATAATAACCAACGCCGGAGGTCCCGGTATCCTCGCTACCGACGCCGTGGTCAACTGCGGTCTGAAGATGGCGCAGTTTGAAGAGAAGACCATTAAGCGACTCAGGGATGAACTTCCGGCGGTGGCCGCCGTCAACAACCCGGTGGATGTTATCGCCGCCGGTGGACCGGACTCTTACCGTATCGCCATGGATACCGTCCTGTCGGACAAGAATGTCGACGCCGTGATCTGCATATTCGTTCCCCCGGTCGTGGTCGATCACAAGGCGGTCATTGAGGCGATCATCGAGTCTGTCGACAAACACAAAAACGACAAGACCGTCCTGGGATGTTTCATGGCGGCGGCCTCCGGTATAGCCGGTTCTGGAGCATTGGTGGAGCGTAAGATACCTATCTATACTTTCCCGGAGTCGGCGGCTAAAGCATTGGCTGCCATGGTGCGACATTACGAATGGATCAACCGACCGGAGAGCGAGGTTATCGAGTACAAGGATGTCGACCGCAAGCGTGTCAGTGAGATTGTCGATAAGGCGACCGCGGAGAAACGTCAGACGATTATGGGGGCTGAGGCGCTGGAGATACTGGACGCCTACGGTATCAACATTGCCCGCGCCGTCCATTGCGAGAATGTTGAGGAGGCGCAGAAGGCTGCCTCCAGTCTACACCTGCCCGTCATCATGAAGATCGACGCCCCGGAAGTTGTCCACAAGACCGACGTAGGTGGCGTTTCCGGCGATCTGCGGACGGAGGCCGAGGTCAAAAAAGCATTCGAGACCATGAAAAGGAAATTCGGCAAGACCGGGGATCCCGGTGGGGTCATCGTGCAGGAGTTGGTCTCCAGCGGCGTTGAGACGATCATTGGAATGAACCAGGACCCATCATTCGGGCCGCTGATGATGTTCGGCTTGGGTGGTGTGTACGTGGAGGTAATGAAGGATGTTACCTTCAAGGTGCATCCCGTGACCGAGCGCGGCGCCAAGGTAATGATCAAGGATATCAAGGGATATCCGCTGCTATCAGGCTTCCGTGGCACTGAACCGGTCGATTTCAGCTGTTTGCAGGAGACTATCAAGCGTCTGTCGCAGCTTGTCACCGACTTCCCGCAACTGGAATCTTTCGATGTTAACCCGTTCTTCGCTGCAGCTAAGCGCGAGAACTCCAAGGCGGTCGACGCACGGTTCATGCTGAAGGAGTGAGTAAAGGCCGCGCTGAATCCTCATAGGTACGTCCTTGTCAGAT
>JAUWMW010000232.1 GCA_030612965.1 bacterium | reverse complement strand
GCCAGGCAAGTCAAGGGCAAAACGGACTGTCGCTCGGGAACAAAACTCCTATATTAGTCCCAATCATAGTGGGACGGTTTTCCGTTATACATTCACCATTGGACACCGTTCGAAGCCGACTGAAACAGCAAACTGGAAGCTTGATATTGAGTTGTCCGACTGAAGAAAAGCGTGGCCACGCAATTGCCCTGTTTTCGGGGGGGCTGGACTCGGCTCTGGCCATACTGTTGATGTTGAGACAGAACATCAAGGTAACCGCCATCACCTTCATGACACATTTCGGATGCGACCTTGGGGATCGTTCCTCTTGCGGCTCGGATCCGTATCCGGCGGCGGAGAAATTCGGGTTCAATGTCAAGTTGATGCATCTGGGTCAAAAGTTCGTCGATATTGTTCGCAACCCGCGCTTCGGTTACGGCAAGAACATGAACCCCTGCATCGACTGTCGGATACTGATGCTCAACGAGGCCCGCGAATTCATGGAAATGTCGGGGGCCGACTTCGTGGTCACCGGCGAGGTGATGGGGCAACGACCGATGTCACAACTTAAGGACAAACTCAACCTCACCATCAAACATTCCAACCTGAAGGGCAAACTACTCAGGCCGCTTTCAGCGAAGCTGCTACCCCCGACTGAGCCGGAGTTGAGCGGAATGATCGATCGTAACCAGTTGGAGGCAATCAGCGGCCGCAGTCGCAAGAGACAGATGCAACTGGCCGAGGAATTCGGCCTTGATGACTACCCGTCGCCGGCTTCGGGCTGTCTGCTGACCGACGCCGCCTATTCGGGTCGGCTGCGTGATTTGCTGGCGCATTCGGAGCGTATCAGTTTCGACGATCTGAACCTCCTGCGGGTGGGACGACACTTTCGTCTGGACGAGCAGACCAGGATCATTGTCGGACGGGACGAGAGTGACAACCGCAAGATCGAATCATACCGACAACCGGAGTTCGTTTGCCTGGAAGCAGCCGACGTCGGTTCGCCGATCACCCTATTAATAGGCGAGGCCGGGGATGATACCATTGAGAAAGCCGCGATGATCACCGCCCGTTACAGCGCTGCCCGCAAAGAATCGCAGGTCGAAGTGTTGGTGTCCCAGGGCGAAACCGAGCGCAAGATCGTAGTCAGCCCGGCCACTATTGAGGAAGCCGGAGCCGAACGCATCGAGTAGCGTCGCGAAGACGCGAGGAGTGCCTTTCGCCGAGACTCACAGCGGCAATCATCGCAGACTGAAATCATCAGGCAGTGAATCATTGACAAATGAGTCTGGGCGGGTTTTCTTAACGAAACGGAAAATACAACACGGTGCACAATTCGGAGGAACCAACAATGCCCCAAGTTAGATTTCTCGGCCATTCCTGCGTCACGATCACGGAAGGCGAGCACAAGCTGGTGATAGATCCGTTTCTGACCGACAACCCGCAGGCGACGGTGAAGGCGGACGACATCGATGTCAACTACGTGCTGATCACGCACGGCCACGGCGACCATATCGGCGACAGTATCGCTATCGCCAAACGGACCGGCGCGACTGTGATCGCCAATTTCGAGTTGGCCAATATGTGCGCCAAGGAGGGATGCAACATCCATCCGATGCACATCGGCGGAAGGTTTGACTTCGACTTCGGTAGCGTCAAGTTGACAATCGCTCATCACGGCGGAGGGTATGGCGAGGATGCCTCGCGCTACACCGGTCCGCCGGTCGGATTCCTGGTGACTATCGGCGGCAAGGTTATCTATCATCCCGGAGATACCGGGCTTTTCTATGACATGAAGCTGATCGGTGATTTGCACAAGATCGATCTGGCCTTCCTGCCGATCGGCGACAATTTCACTATGGGTGTCGACGACGCTGTCAAAGCAGCGGAGTTCCTTCAGGCGAAAAAGGTCGTTCCGTTCCACTATGGAACCTGGCCGATTATCGACAGCAATCCGGAGGATTTCGCCGCTAAAGTAACCGGTTCTGAGGTGGTCATACTAAAGCCGGGCGAGGCGCTGGAGGTGTAGCAGTTCAAACACCAACCGCCATTTCCGACCTCGCTGCTTAAGCCGGAGGGTTCCTGTTTGTGAGTGACCATGTAGACCCACCTGAATGCTCGTTTGACAAATGGGCAGAGAACTATGACAGCAGTATCGCGTCCGACGACGGCTGTTTTGATCGCTATGAGGAAGTCCTGGTGGCGGTCGTAGAGGCGGCGCGAGTACAACCGGGCATGCGAGTTCTTGACATCGGTGTCGGCACGGCCAACCTGGCCTTGCGGTGTGTTGCGCGGGGCGCACACGTGGTTGGCCTGGATCCTTCGGCAGGAATGCTGGCCAAAGCACGCGAGAAGGTCGACAGAGACACCGGTATCGAGTTGATCCAGTCGGCTCAACCGTTCTTGTCGACCGGATATCCCGACGATATCTTCGACGCCGTAGTCAGCACCTACGCATTCCATCATGTGGAGCACGAAACGAAACCTGATGCCGTGCGAGAAATGGCGCGTGTTCTCAAGCCCGGGGGAGTAATCGCTATCGGTGATCTGATATTTGAGCATGCACAGGCGGAGCAGGAAGCCTTGCAGAAATACGATTGGTTGGATAAGGAACCGTTCTCACGCCTCGACGAACTGCGCGCAGAGTTCAGCCGGTTAGGCATGACTCTGGACTGTCATCAATACACGCCGGTTTCATGGGTCATACATGCAACGGGAGTCAGGCAACTATGAGTCTAAGAATCGCAGGTAAGGATGCGTTATGAAAGGTATTAAAGCACACACACATGAGGATCGAACGAGGGTGATAGAGGAGATGATCCCCCTTGTCAGGAAGAGGTTCGGCGATAACCTGCTTGGACTTGCAGCCCAGGGTTCGTATGCCCGGGGTGAAGATGGACCTTATTCCGATCTCGAACTGATCGCCTTCCTGAAAAAAAAGCCCAAAGGTGAAATGGTCAGCGGTATGGCCAAGATTCGCGACGGTATGCTGGTAGAACTGCTTTGGACTACCCGCGAGAAGTACCTGCAGCGGACAATCGATGTGACCGATGAATGGTATCTGGCCGGTTCCGACGTTTTGCTGCCCATTATCAACAAGGAGTACATCTGCAATATCGGCACCTACCAGGCCAAACGGGTCAAGGAGAACTGCCTCAAGCACGCTGCTGAGCGCTTCTACGAGTTGCAGGAGAGCACGACCAAATTGCTCAACGCTATTGAGGATGACAACCTTGAGAACATCGGGCTCGTGGCCTTCGACATGTTTATGCACATGCTGGTGGTGCTGTCGTTCATAAATCAAACGCCGTACGTAACATTCTCTCGCTTTGTTACTCAGGCCAAACAGTTTCCCATGAAACCGGATGGCTTCGATAAGTTTGCGGCCATTATGATCGAGGGTGATTATCGAGACCTCAGCCGTCTGGAGGAAGCAGCCACAACGGTATTCGACGGATTAGAACAACTCATGGACGACCTTGATGTAGAACTGTACTACGATAACATCGATCCCAATCGTCCCGTGAGGAACGTGTAACAGAGGAGACATTGTGACCAACGACAAGCCCTGGCACGAGCAAGACGAGTTCTGGCGCGACACTCAGTCACTGATGTTCTCCGAGGACCGCCTGTCGAAAACCCCTGAGGAAATCGACCGCGTGGTATCATTGCTGGAACTCCATCCGGGCATGTTGATTCTCGATATGTGTTGTGGTGTCGGGCGACATTCTCTGGAACTGGCCCGCCGTGGCTACAGAGTAACGGGCGTTGATCGCACCCGGAGTTATCTCGATACGGCACGTCAAGCAGCCGAAGCAGAGGGCCTGGAAATCGAATTCCTGCTCAGCGACATCAGGGAGTTCAGTCAGTCGGAGAGTTTCGATGTCACCATAAACATGTTCACGTCGTTTGGCTACTTCGAGGACCCTGCTGAGGACAAGAAGGCC
>JAUWMW010000366.1 GCA_030612965.1 bacterium | reverse complement strand
CGCCTCCTGGTACTTCAGGTCGATCTCGTGCTGACTGGGCGCCACCTCGTGATGCGAACATTCCACCGGGATGTCCATAGCCTCCAACGCCGCCACCGTCGCCTGGCGCACCTGGGTGCCGAAGTCGATGGCATCAAAATCGAAGTAACCGGACTTGTCCAGCCCATTGGTCTCCTCATCGTTTTCGAAATAGAAGTACTCGATTTCCGGACCGACATAGAACGTCCAGTTCTTGTCCTGAAGTTTGGCCAAGTTGCGCTTAAGCGCCCAGCGGGGGTCGCCGTCGTATGGCGTACCGTCGGTGTTCTGAATGTCGCAAAACATCATGGACACCCGCTCGCCGGAGATCTCCCACGGAATGATCCTGAACGTGAGCGGGTCCGGCACCGCCATCAGGTCCGATTCCTCAATTCGCGCAAACCCCTCCACCGAGGAACCGTCGAAGCCCTGACCTTCCTCCAGGACCTGCTCGATCTCACTACGGGTGATGGACATCCCTTTGATCTTGCCGAGAATATCGGTGAAACAGAGCCGAATGTAGCGCACCCCGGCTTCGTCGATCTGTCTGAGCACGTCTTCTTTGGTCTTGGTCATGGTAGGCTCCTTGCGGAAGGTGGTCAGCCAACAAACTGAAACCGCCAATAAACAGAGGGCCATTTGTATAGCAAATTAAAAATGTCCTAGGCGGAGAAATAGTCTGCTCGGCGGGCGCCGTCATCGCGAACTCCTATTCAAAGTCCCCTCTCGAGGAACCTTCCAAAAACCCATGATATCGTGCGCGGCAGACCTCCCGGTCTGCCCGTTTGAAGGACGTACCCAGGGTAATCAAGGGGCAGACGAGGACGTCTGCCGCCCACGCAATGAAAAGCCTCGTCATTCCGGGCCTGACCCGGAATCCAGGTCCGGATTCCAAGACTGGATACTGGCCTTCGCCAGTATGACAACTAATGAAGGTCGCGGCGGGTGTCTCTGCCCGACACAGGCACAGCGTCGCCCTGAGTGCAGTCGAAGGGTGACACGCCTGCTTCGACTCTGCTCAGCATGACGTGTTGTGGTGGACGAGTCTTCAGACTCGGCCACAACAACCGGTGGCCGCTATCAAATCTGGGTTTGCCGCAGCCCGGCCGATTGGCTATATTGCGACCGGAAGCGGATGCCGTCTGGTGGCGGTCCCGGCCTTCAAAGCCGTGCGGGGGGCAGTTATGCTGTCCCCGGTGGGTTCGATTCCCACCCCTTCCGCTTTAGTTTGCTCACACCCGCTGTCTTAATATCTCCCGCGTCTCAGCCTCACCAATGTCCTGATGCTCACCGAGCTTAAACGGGAACTTGCGGATTCGTTTGGCAATGACTTGGCACGCCTCCGGTCCGATGTCATATTCGGACAGCTT
>JAUWMW010000053.1 GCA_030612965.1 bacterium | reverse complement strand
CCGGTGCAGGCGGAAAAGGTACGAACGATTCTGATCCTCCGTCCCGACAAGCTGGGAGACATGATGACGATCATCCCCGCCGCACACGCCCTCAAGAGGGAGTTCCCCAGGTTGCGGATCGAGATTCTGGCGTCACCGCTGAACAAACAGTTAGTTGAAAACGATCCCGTCTTCGACACTGTACATATTTATCGCAAAAACATCCTTGATGACCTGCCGCTGGTTCGTCGCCTCAGGGCTAAGCGTTTTGATATTATCTTCGACGCCATCTGTCTCGACTCGGTGACCGGGCTGCTGCTGACCAGGCTGATCGGTAACTCTTCGATCACAGCCGCCTCCCGCAAGCAGGGTCTTTTGCGGTACTACGACTACTGCGAGCCTTATCAACGTGACGGGCAGGAGCACAACATCGACAACGGCCTGTTGATCTTCAACCTGTTTGGCCTGAACCCCGCGACAATCGACCCGTTTTCCCCCGTTCACATACCCGAGGAGTCCCAGGCTAAAGCGGCGACATTCGTCAAGTCAATTGGTGTGAGCGGAAAGTTTTGCGTGGGGCTCAATATCTCTGCCGGTAGTCCGACGCGTACGCTGGAAATATCGAAGTACGCTGCGGTGCTCGACGGTATCGCTCGCGACCTGCCGACGGCGCGATTTATTGTCATCTGCACTAAAGAAGATCGTGAACGTGGTCGGCAACTCCTCCAGGGGCGCGAAGGAAAGGCGTTCCTGGTTCCCGAGGGGTTGTCGCTGCTCGACGCCACGGCGGTAATCAGCCATGTAGATATGTTCATCAGTCCCGACACATCGCTGATCCATATCGCACGACTGATGAAAATCCCGGTCGTCGGGCTGTACTGCGGTCACATGCGCAACTACCATTCCTGGAAACCGTACCGACAGCAACACGGCTCAGTGGTGTCGACGCACGAGGGCCATCTGCACGACATCGAAGCGCAGCAAGTCGTCGACGAATTCCGCAAAGTCATGGCGAGCGTCGGCTCGAAGGATGCTGAGACATCATCGTCGACGCTTTAGGAGAGGACAGGTGCAATGACAGGCAGAGCGATAGAAGCTGGACGACAAGGTTAAGAGACTGATGGACACGATCTCGGCGGTAATAATCACTAAGAACGAAGAGGCCAATATCGGTCGATGCCTGCGGTCGCTTAACTGGGTAGACGAGATAATTGTCATCGACAGTGGCTCGGAAGATGATACGCGCCAGATAGCCACCGAGGCCGGCGCCGTCGTGTACGAGACGGTCTGGACCGGGTTCGGACCGGCCAAGGCCTTCGGTGTCGACCGGACCACAAGCCGCTGGATACTCTCAGTCGATGCCGACGAAGTCGTCACCGGTGAATTGGCCCGTGAAATTCGCGAGGTGCTTTCCATAGGAACCAACCGGCACGGTTTCGACATGCCGCGCCTGACGAATTTCCTGGGACGATGGATCCGTCATTGCGGCTGGTACCCTGACCGCGTCCTTCGAATGTTCTTGAAAGCACACGGCAACTTCAACGACGCGCCGGTACACGAACGAGTTATTCTCGACGGCGACATCGGACACTTAAACTCGGACCTGCGGCACTATAGCTACCCGACGCTGGAGCATTATCTGACGAAGTCGAATCGATACACCACTTTGGGAGCTCAGCAGGCTTTTGAAAACGGCAAACGAGCGGGCTGGTTTGATCTTGTCGTCCGTCCACCGGTGTCGTTTATTAGCCACTTCATATCAAGGCAGGGATTCCGCGACGGCCTGGAAGGTCTTTTGATCTCAGTGCTTTCTGCGGTTGCTGTCCTGGTGAAATACGCCAAGTTAAGAGATCTGCAACGGAGGCAGACCATGAGAAAGACTGACACGACATGACCAAACCGCTCGACCTCAAACCGGGGGATCGCATTCTCGTCAGTCGCACCGACCGTCTGGGCGACCTGATTTTGGCGCTGCCGTTTGTGGAGACCCTCAAGTACCGTTATCCCGAGTGTCGCATCGAGGTCCTGGCCTCACTGTATGCATCACCGATCCTGGAGAACAACGGTCGCATCGACGGTATCGTGCGCGTACTCAACGAACAGTTGGTTGCCGACCGTCTGTACAAGAAGGATCTGCTGCAGAAGATCAAACAAGCCAAGTACCAGGTGGTCATCGCTCTCTATCCAGATCGTCACGTCTGTCAGCTTTTTCACAAGGCGGAGATCCCTCACCGCATCGGCACGGCCGGTCGGTTTCATTCGGTATTCTTCAACCATCGTCTGATCCACAGTCGCAAGTCCAACAAGAAGCACGAATGTGAATACAACCTTGACTTCCTGAAGTTTTTCCACGACGGCGAGACCGCCCGGGTACCAATTGTCTACCCCCGAGAGAAGGAGATCACTCACGCCCGCCGCATCCTGAAGGAAGCCGGAGTTGAGGGACGGTTCGTGGTGCTGCATCCCGGATCAGGAGGATCGGCCGAACGCTGGCCGCTCGATCGCTTCTTGCATCTATACAATGCTCTGGAGCAAAGTGGCGTGCAGGTGGTAATCTCCGGTTCGGAAAAAGAGGGCGAAACCATTGATCAGCGTTCTAGTGAACTTGGTTTGAAGGTGCGCAATATTACCGGTGACACCGATCTGAGAACCCTGGCCGCGGCGTTGTCGCTGGCCGACGTTGTGGTCGCCAATTCTACCGGACCGCTGCACCTGGCGGCGGCGGTAGGCACCAAGGTGGTGGGATTGTACCCCGGCAAGGCGGTCATGTCGCCGGCCCGATGGGGTCCACTGGGTCGGCACGACCGGGTGCTGGTTCCGGCCTCAAAAGAATGTCGGTGTCCGCCTAATGAGTGTGTATGTATGTTGACGATAACAGTAGAGAAGGTAGCATCGGAAGTTGCACAACTATTTAACCAGGCGAACTAACGAGAAAACCAGCGGAATGAATCTGGCCGAATTCATCATCCAGATCGAATCGTTCAACGCCAACGTCGATATTGAGTTGATCCGCAAGGCTTACGAGTTCAGCGACCGCGTTCACGCCGGCCAGACACGCTCGTCGGGTGAACCGTATGTCGAGCACTGTCTCGAAGTATCGTTTATCCTGGCCGAGCAACACATGGACTCGACCACCCTGGCCGCCGGATTGCTTCACGACGTCGTAGAGGACACCGACACGACGATCGAACAGCTTCGTCGCGAGTTCGGTGATGAAGTAGCGGAATTGGTCGACGGTGTGACCAAGTTGTCCGGAATTCAGTTCTCCTCACGCGAAGAACAACAGGTCGACTATTTCCGTAAGATGCTCCTGACCATGGCCCGCGACATTCGGGTCATCCTGATCAAGCTGGCTGACCGACTACACAACATGCGCACGCTCGAACCTCTCTCGCCCGAACGTCGAAAGCGCATTGCTCAGGAAACGCGCGACGTCTATTGTCCCCTGGCGCACCGTTTCGGTATCAATCGGGTCAAGATGGAACTGGAGGACCTTTCGCTGAGATTCCTTGAGCCGGACATCTACAGCGAGCTAAAGCGACGGATCAGGGAAACCCGCGAGCAACGGGAAAGTTATATCGCTCAACTGGTGGCTCCTATCTCCGAAGAGTTGAAACGGAACGGTATCCGGGCCGAAGTCAATGGCCGCGCCAAACACCTCGATTCCGTCTACCGCAAGATCAGGATAAGGGAGGTTCCGTACGAGGAAATCTACGACCTGTTTGCCATTCGGATTATCACCGACACTGAACGTGACTGTTATCACACCATGGGTGTCCTGCACTCGATGTGGAAACCGGTTCCGGACCGTTTCCATGATTACATTGCCAACCCCAAACCAAACGGCTACCGATCCCTGCACACCACCTTGTTCGGACCGGACAATCGACCGGTGGAGATACAGATTCGGACACACCAGATGCACCATGTAGCGGAGAACGGCATCGCCGCACACTGGCTGTACAAGGAAGGCCGTCAGCAAATGTCGAAGTCCGACCGGCAGATGATCTGGCTGCGCGACGTGCTCGAGTGGCAGAAGGACATGACTAACCCTTCCGATTTCCTGGAGTACTTGAAGATCGATCTGTACTCAGAGGACATCTTCGTGTTCACACCGCAGCAGAAGCTGATCCATCTGCTCAAGGGCTCCACCCCCCTTGATTTCGCCTTTCAGATTCACACCGAGGTAGGTATCCACTGCGCCGGCGCCAAGATCAACAATCGCCTGCAACCATTGTCTACTCCACTTAAGTCCGGCGACACTGTCGAGATCATCACCAACGCCCGCCGCAGCCCGTCACACGACTGGCTGAAATTGGTCAAGACTTCGACCGCACGCGCCAAGATTCGTCGCTGGCTCAACCAGGCCGGGTTCGAGCAATCAGTGACGTTGGGACGCGAGTTAGTCACACGCAAGCTCAAGGAACTGCGACTGAAAATGCCGCCTGATGACGAGCTGCAGGGATACGCAGAGAAGCTGGGCAAGAAGTCGGTGCTGGACCTGCTTGCCGCGATCGGCAACGGCTCCCTGAGTCGGGCGCCGTTGATCAATCTGATCAAACCGGAGAAGGAGAAGCCGAAGGCCGGGCTGGTAGGGAAAGTGATCGATCGCCTGCGGGGTTCCAAAGGCATCCGCGTGCATGGCATGTCCGACATGATGTTTCGATTCGCTGGATGCTGCCAACCGCTGCCGGGGGAGGACATCATTGGTTTCATCACTCGCGGGCGTGGCGTCACTGTCCATCGGGCCGACTGTGAAAGCGCCCGTTACTTGGGGGGGCAGTTTCCCGAACGATACATCGATGTCAGTTGGGATGCCGGGAAAAGCCAGGCTTTTGTGGTCGAGTTGGAATTAGTCGTGGAGGACCGCAAGAACATGCTGCGCGACATCACAACGGCTGTGGCCGACGCCGACACCAACGTCCGCGCCGCCGAAATGCGTGCTACTGACACCACCGCCACCGGCAGGTTCGTCATCGAGGTTTCCAGCCTGTCGCATCTGAATCGAATCATCGAGAAGGTGCGCAAGGTCAAAGGCGTCATCTCGGTTGTCCGTTCCAAAGGGCGGGACTTCCAAAGTTGATGCCGCCGCCGCACTGTCGGGCGACACTCCCCTACTCAAACAACACGTTCAAACTCAACGTGTCAGCACCGCGGACGACCACTACTTCGGTGCTGTCACCCTTCTGGAATTTGCCCAGCGCCCCCATGTAGTCATAGATATCTCCAACCGAGGTGCCGCCCATCTTTATGATGATATCGCCCGCCTTGATCCCGGCCCGTTCGCCCGGGCGATCGGCCGAGACGCCGTTGACCTTCAGACCCTTCACCTCGGCGATAAAGTCCGGGACGACACCCAAAGTCACCGTATAATGACCGCGACTGGACCGACCATCGGATTTTGTCTTCTGATAAGTGAGCACGCCGCCAGTGCTGTCAAAATGTTCCGCTACGGCGCCTACCAACTCCGCCACATTGACGACCCCGTCGCAATTGATCTTGTCAACGTCGTCAGATGGCCGGTTGTAGTCTTCGTGAGCACCGGTGAAAAAAAACAGAACCGGAATCTCGCGATTGTAGAACACGGAGTGATCGGACGACCCGATGCCGGATTCCTTGCTGATGATCTTGAATTTGTCACACTCCAGCGAATCGAAATAGTCCTTGAACTCAGCCGCCGAACCGGTACCGAACACCGCCAGACCTTCCTGTTCCCGGAGACGGCCTACCATGTCCAAATTGACCATCATGCGCACCTTGCTTGAGTCCACGGTCATGTGTTGGACATAGTGTGTCGACCCGAGCATTCCCGCCTCCTCACCGGTGAACGCGATAAACAACAACGAGTAGCGCAACCGATCCCGGACTGATATGAAGTATCGGGCCAACTCCAGAACAGCGGCCGTTCCAGAGGCGTTATCGTCGGCGCCGTTGTGAATCATTGGTTCGTCGCCTTCATACCGGGAACCTTCCGCGCCCCAGCCAAGGTGATCGTAGTGGGCGCCGATGATTACAGTCGTATCGTTGGCGGCGGGAATGTATCCAACCACGTTAAAGGCCGTATCTCGCGTTTTGATCAGTTCGGTGCGTCCCTCGACCGACGAAATCTCCGGATTGGACAAGGTGAGGTCCAGCCGTTCGAGCGCCTTGCGACGCAGGAAGATTATCGGAATCTCTTTGGGATTAATGTGCGTGGGTCCGACGGCGGTGAGTGTGTCATTCCTGCCTTCGGGAGTAATGAGGAAAACGCCGGCGGCGTTGTGTTCGATGGCGGTGTTGATTTTGACAGATAGGTATCCGTAGCGATCCAACTTCGCCGCAGCGCTGCCGTCGCCGAGGGAATCTTCGACCATAGGGGTGAACCTTCTGATGAGCACAGCTTTGCCGGCAACATCGAGTCCTGCGTAGTCATCGTGTTCAAGCCCTTCCTCATCCGCTACGATACCATGTCCGACATCGACGATCTCATCAAAAGAAAACGCCAGGCTGGCCGACTGCCGTAACGGGGTGAACTCCTCACGGATTTTCAGATCGACGCCGTTCACTCTCAGGTGATTATCGTCGCCAAGCTCGATAGCCTTGGTAAACTCAAGTGGTTGAAGATAGCCGTCAGTCCCTTTCGGCTGAAGTCCCGCTTGCCGGAAGACGCCGATGACGTACTGCGCCGCCTTCCACTCTCCCGGCTCGCCCACCTGACGCCCTTCCAGGGAATCATGAGCCAGCACGGCAATATGACGGTAAATGGAATCAGCCGATATCTGATACTCAGCCAAGGCCGTCGGGGCAGACATAACTGCAAGCAGCAATACCGCCCCGCCGATGCTACGGGCAATGTTCGATCTCTGAGATGGCATTTAGTGGTCTCCTTGGACAGCAGGCGAGTTTCGGTTCATCACTTCTTACGTCATGGAACCCGTAATATATCCAAATAGTGCCCGGCTGTCAGGCTTGAAGGATATTTCGCCGGCAGACTGTTGAGAAACCACGTAATCGTCATTGCGAGGTCACGCGTTTCGCGTGGCCGTGGCAATCTCTAAGTGGCTGACCCATAACAATTGGAGATTGCCGCGCTTCGCTCGCAATGACGGAGTTACCACTTTTTCAACAACCTGCTAGTAGAGATTTTCGTTGCCCAGGAACCGAATCGAACCGTACTTGTTTCAACAAACTGGAACTATTGGCCGAAGAGGAACGGATTGAACCTTACAGCCAAATCGACTCGAAGAGCCGTCACGACCACCAAGCGAGACACCCTGACCATTGTCGGTCTTCTGCTGATTATCGCCGTGGCCTACCTTGCTTACCATCTGCCTAGCGTGGATTCTCCAACGGCTCAGGATGAAATGCCATTTCACCCCGAACTGTCGGCGGGCGGCATGGACGATGCGATGAACGCACTAGCCAACCTGCCGGATGACTACGAGACCCTGGTACCGATGGGCAATACTTTCATGGATCAGGGCAGTTTTGCAGTAGCCGCCGAGATCTACAAGCGAGCCCTGGCCATCAACGACGTCCCTGACATACGAGTCGATTATGGCGCCTGCTTGAACGCGATGGGCCTGCCCCTGCGAGCCATTGAGGAGTTTCAGCAGGCACGCCTGAGTGACCCGAATCATGCCATCGCCTGCTTCAATCTGGGAATCGTCTACTTTTCACAACAACAGCAAGACTCGGCCCGAACATACTTCAACAAGTATCTGGAACTCGACCCCACCGGTCAAGCCGCCGAAGTAACGAAAGAGTACCTTATGGAAATCGGCGGTTGATCTTCCTCTTCTCACTATCTTATGGTACAAGGACCGGGCTCAAGGGCGTCAGTTTTTGGCTGGACAGATTCGATGCCCCACCCGTACATTCAGGTATGTTAGCGCTTGTCAAGTCAGTGCCGACCTGGCTGGGTGGGCTGCTCGATTTTGTGTATCCCCCGCTCTGCCTCGGATGCGGTGGTTTTTATGACGGTGAGTTGTCTGTTTGTGAGCAATGTCGAACCGCTATCGAGCAACTCGACGATCCGATCTGTCTCAATTGTCTGTCGGTGCTCTCGGGAGCGACGCGATGTCCCGTCTGCGCTAAGTTGTCCCTGCCGCTGTTTGCCTACGGTGTCTACGCACCGCCATTGAAGGACATCATTCTGCAATTCAAGTTCAAGGGAGTAACGAGACCAGCGGCGTTGATGGCGAGTCTGATCTGGTCGCAGTTCGGCGCGCGGTTGACAACATTAGGAGCAACCGTCCTGGCGCCGATTCCGTTGTTCCCCGGGCGGGAGAACCAACGTGGCTACAACCAGGCGGCACTGTTGGCAAAAGAACTGGCTGTCCTGATGGAAACGCCGGTCGATGAGAGCTTGATCTTCCGCACAGAAAAACGAAAGCCGCAGGCATCACTGCGGCTAAAGCAGCGCATGCGCAATATCAGAGGAGTTTTTGCGGCCGTCCCCGCCGGTGAGACTCCCCGCAGAATCATACTGCTTGACGATGTCGTGACCAGCGGCGCTACGGTCCTTGAGGCAACTCGCGTGCTGAGCGAGGCGGGGCACGAAGTCGTGGCGGTGGTATCCATCGCCCACGGAAGTTGAGGAACACACTATGTGGCGACAACTAATGGACGACTACCTTCAGCACCTGAAGCTCGAACGCGGGTTGGCGGCCAACACGGTGTCCTCATATCGACAGGACCTGCGGGAGTTTGTCTCGGCCATCAAAGTAAACGACCCGACGCAACTTAGCTTGCGCCAGGCCCGTGACTATATCGCCGCTCTCACTCGGTCGGCGCGCAAACCGGCTACGATCGCACGAAAGATCTCCAGTCTGAAACAGTTCTTCGCCCACCTTGAGGAGACCGGGCGACTCAAACAGAACCCCTTCTCCGGTCTGTCAGCACCCCGTCTGGCGCGCTACCACCCACCGTATCTGTCACCACGGGAAGTGGCGCAGATTATCGACAGTATCGACACCGCCACTCCGGCCGGCCGCCGCGACCGGGCCATGCTGGAACTTCTGTACGGATCGGGGCTGCGTGTCTCAGAACTGCTTAATCTCAAGACCAGTGACATCGAGTTCGAGGCTGGTTTCCTTAGAATCGTCGGCAAGGGCAACAAGCAGCGATTGGCTCCGCTGGGGGAATACGCTGCTCAAGCGGTGAACACCTATCTGGACCACCTGTCGAAAACGGCGACCGGCGGCGGACTGGTTTTCTTCAATAGACAGGGTCGGCCCTTTTCACGGACGGGACTATGGAAAATCATCCGGCGGGCGACCTTGAAAGCGGGCCTTGCCAAAAAAGTCTCCCCGCACACTTTTCGCCATTCCTTTGCCACCCACCTGCTGGAAGGAGGCGCCGATCTGCGCGTAGTGCAGGAAATGCTGGGTCATGCCGATATATCGACAACACAGATATATACGACTGTAGACCGGGATTACTTGATTGCAGAGCACAGAAAATACCATCCTCGAGAATTGGCCGGGACCGAAGACGACTGACGCCCCACACCTCAAGGCCAATCATTTTGCTCTCCGGCAGACCGGCTTCAACCTCGACTTCCATCTTGAACCGATATATCGCAATGTCGAAATGATCTTTCACCATTTCGAGGATTTCGATGACCTGATAACAATTTGCCGCCGCTTTGAGATTGACGCCATTATCATCGGCAGCCGTTGCGAGTTTTCCTACGAGATCGAATTGGTGCGGGCGATCAAACAAAATGTCTTCCTGTCAATCATACCCGTGGTCCTGTACCATCCGGAGCCCGGCGACACCACCGTCCTGGCCGCCTTTGAAAACGGCGCTGAAGAGTTCCTCTACGGCGACTGGAAAACTCGCCATGTGCAGATGCGGATACGAAGACTGCTCGAACGAAGCCGTCGTGACCTGTCGATCAACCCATCGTCGCACCTGCCAGGCCCGAGCATTATCGAAGCGGAGATATCCCGCCAGATTGCCAAACAAATGGAATTCGCCGTGTGCTACGCCGACCTGGACAATTTCAAAGCCTACAACGACTACTACGGTTACCACCGAGGCGACAAGATGATCCGGTTGACGGCCAGGGTGATCAAGGATACCGTATTCGATCTCTGTCGTGAAGGATTCGTCGGGCACATCGCCGGGGATGACTTCATTTTCATCATCCCGGCCGACATGATTGACCTTATCTGCAGCAGTATCATCAAGACTTTCGACGCTCTGATCCCATACCGCTACGAGGCTGAGGACCGCGAACGGGGGTGCATCACCACCAAGAGTCGTCGCGGCGAGTTGGAGATGTTTCCCTTGTTGACGATTTCGATTGCGGTTGTCGTGAACCACAACGGCAAATTCGCGCACGTGGGCGAACTATCTAAAATGCTGGCCGATTTGAAAACGGCGACCAAACGAAAATCCGGCTCCAACTACATGATCGAACGGCGGAAGAAGTACTGACAGGTAAACCTGCTCCTCGCACTACACGCGCACCCACTGTTTCATGCTGAACGGAGTTCCCGCAGGTCGAAACCCCTGTGGTTTGCGATACAGGCGTCGCCTGTTCTGTGCGCTGCGCGCGCTATGCCACTCATGGCACACCCCAGACCTCATCCTGAGTTCTTGTAGGGCAGGATCCCTGCGATCCTACCGTAGCACACCTCATGCTGAGCGGAGTCGAAGCATGAGCGTACGTTGACCGGGTTACGTCGCCCTTCGACTGCGCTCAGGCTGACGTCTGTGTGGGCGGCAGACGTCCTCGTCTGCCCCGGCACTACCGCGCCATCCCACCACCCTGTCATTCCGGCGCAGGCCGGAATCCATCTTCGTTCCCTGTAGAGTATCCGAATACGGAGGGATCCCCGCCTACGGAACCTTCCAGAAGCCGATCATATTTGCTTGTTTGGGATGGTTGTTTGGTTGCATTGTATACTCAAGAGTAATCGTTAACCCTCTGGGAGTATCATGGCGCGATATATACCCGATCACCGTAGTCAGACGCTTTTTATCGATGGTTCTTTGGACAGTCTTCTGCCCGATAATTCAGTGGCTCGCTCGATCCGTCGATGATGAAGGTGTCGCGACCTACGTGTCGGATGATCGTGGTGATCACCGTCGCCCCCCGGGTGTTTCGAAACAGTTTGATCGTAACAAGTTCAGCTATGATGCATCGACGGATACTATGGTGTGTCCTGTCGGCGTGCGG
>JAUWMW010000215.1 GCA_030612965.1 bacterium | reverse complement strand
GCTTTGATCGATAGTGAACAAGTCGTTATCACTGTTAACGAGGCGGGTAACCAATCACCTGTGCTCGATCCAATCGGACCGCAGACCGGAACTGAGAACGTCAATCTAAATTTCGGCATCACGGCAAGCGATCCGGATGCTACCATTCCGGCCTTGTCGACCTCAGCTTTGCCGAATGGCGCGACCTTCATTGACAATGGCGATGGCAGTGGCGATTTAGACTGGACTCCTGACGTCACTGACGCAGGTATCTACACCGTCACCTTTTACGCCGACGACGGTGCTTTGATCGATAGTGAACAAGTCGTTATCACCGTTAACGACGCCGGCAACCAATCACCGATTCTTGATCCCATCGGTCCACAGACCGGAACCGAGAACGTCAATCTGAACTTCGGCATAACGGCGAGCGATCCGGATGCTACCATCCCGGCTCTGTCGACCTCGACGCTGCCGACCGGCGCGAGCTTTATCGACAACGGCGACGGCTCGGGTACGTTCGACTGGACGCCGGGCTTCACAGACGCAGGTATCTACAACGTCACCTTTTATGCCGATGACGGCTTGGCTACAGATAGTGAGATAGTAACGATCACCATCGCAGACTTCAACCGTGGCCCGACAACTGATGCCGGACCGGACCAGTTCGGCGTGGCAGTAGGAAGTCTGGTCACCCTCGACGGTACTTCTTCAAACGACCCTGATGGTGATCCACTCAACTACAACTGGCTGCAGATCGGCGGTACGATTGTGACCCTGTCCAACAACGCTGACTCCATGCCGACCTTCACGCCACCTGTTACCGATACATACCTCTTCGAGTTGACCGTCGATGACGGTGTGCTGTTCGCAGCACCGGATACTGTCTCGATTAACGTCGTCAACGCCGCCCCGCCGGTGGCCGTCGGCGATCTTACCATTCAGATTATCGGTGATGCTATTCAGCTTGGTTGGAGCGCTGTCAGTCTGGACACGGCCGGTTTCGCCACCAGTGTGGACCGCTACGTGATCTCGCGCGGTACACGTGCTTATTTCACCCCAGATCCGGCTGACTCGATCGGCGCGACCGATGACCTGACAACTATCTTTACCGACAGTGACCTCGGCGGCGCCAATGTTGTCGGCGATACCACCACGCAGTACTTCTATGTGGTCGAGGTGGTCGACATCTACGGTAACCGCTCAGCCATCTCCAACCGCGTCGGTGAGTATGACTACCAACTGGTAACTACGGCCACAACCAACTACAACCTGGTCGGTATCCCGTTCGCCAACACCGGCATCACCGACGCCGACGGCTTGATCGCAGCCATAGGCAGCGGTAACGTCCTGACGGTGAATAACTTTATCGCCGCCTCGCAGAGCTTCGAGGCGCGCTTTGCCGCCGGTTTCGGGACCAACTTCGTGGTCTCTGTTGGTGGTATCTACCAGGTCAACGCCGCAACCGACACGATCTTCAGCGTGGCGGGATCGATTCCCGATTCCGGCACGGTCTCATACAGCTTGCAAACTACCCCGACGACCGATTTCAACTTCCTGATGATTCCCTTCGAACATGAGGACGGTTTCTCGGTCGCTCAGGATCTGCTTAATTCGATACCGGGAGTGCTGAACACTCTCAACAATTTTGTCGCCGGTTCCCAGAGCTACCAGTCGCGCTTCGCGGCCGGCTTTGGGACGAATTTCCCGGTCAATGCCGGTAAACCATATCAGGGTAATGCCGCCATGGACGGTGTCTTCCCGGGACCATAGGGAGTTGGTTATGAATGTGAGAAAAAGTGACGTTACAATAGATGGAGGTTTGGTGGTGAAGAACAAGAAAACAGATCGCAGGTCACTCTGCCTGTATGCACTGGTGTTGGTGGCGGTGGCAACTCTACCACTGTCGGCATTCGCCCAGGGTTCTATTTTTGGGACGGTGCAGAATACCGATCTGTCGACACCGGCCAATGGCGATATTAGCTTCTTCGGTTTTCTGGACGATACCGACGAAGAAATCAGAATCGAAACATCGACCGGTGCGGGTTATGATGCCGGCAACTGGTTCGATGATTTCCAGAACTACCTGACCGAAGCGCCCGGGAACCCGTACGATTACTATTTCTACAACATCGCTATCGACGAGGGCTTCCATCTGGCCAAGCTGATTCCGAACAACTCCTTCCAGCAGGAAGATATCCAGCTTGGGCCCGTCGCCTGGCCGTTCAAGCCGGCCGGTCTGTCCGGAACGGTAGTATCAAGCAGCGCCGTGGTGATCGGGTGGAACGCCGCGCCCGGTATGACCTATCATGTCTACCGTCGTGTTGGCGCCTCCAGCGGATCATTTTTCCGTATCGACGATCCGTCCGGTTCCCCAAGCAACGCGGGAGTGTCGGACAGCTTCTACGTCGATGGTACCGTTGACGGCGTGAGTTCGTACGACTACCTGATCATCGCCGAGGACGTCTCGGGCAACTACTCGCAGCACTCGGACGTCATCACCGCTAACTCGTCGGTTGTGAACGCTCCGGTGGTAGCGAGCATCGTGCCCGACAGCGGGCTGACCCTTGGCGGCACCCTGGTGACTGTTTACGGATCCGGTTTCGACATGGCCGGGGCTGGTGCGCTTGTCGGAGCGGCTTCGCTCACCGGTGTTACTGTTGTCTCGCCGTATGAAATCACTGGTGCCACTCAGGCCTCAGCGGCCGGACCGGCTGATGTTTCGGTAACCAACCTTGCCTCCGGGCAGGTGTCAAATGTACTGGTCGGCGCCTATACCTATATCTCGAATTCACCGCCGGTATTAGCGGCCATCGGACCGCAGGGCGGCACCGAAGGGACGTTGATCACATTTACGCCCACCGCTACCGACGCCGACGGCGGCTTCCCGGTTATGACCAGCAGCACCCTCCCGGGTGGCGCGACCTGGATTGACAACGGTGATGGCACGGGCACTTTTGCCTGGACGCCCACCTTCTTTGACAACGGAATCTACAACGTCACTTTCTATGCCACCGACGATGTAGAACCGAGCCTGGTCGATTCCGAACAAGTGGTGATCACCGTGGCCGAGGCCGGCAACCAGCTACCCGTGCTGGCGGCGATCGGTCCGCAAGCAACTACTGAAAACGTGCTGCTGAGCTTTGCAGTCACAGCCACCGACATTGAGAGCACGCCGGTTCTGACTACGTCAACCCTGCCGACTGGCGCCGTCTTTGTAGACAATGGCGACGGCAGCGGCATTTTCGATTGGACACCTGGTTTCACCGATGCTGGGATATATGACGTCACTTTCTACGCTACTGATGATTCAGCCGCCGTAGACAGCGAACAGGTGGTCATCACCGTCAATGACGCCGGTAACCAGTCGCCGGTACTGGCCGCCATCGGTCCGCAAACCACGACCGAGGATGTGAATCTCAACTTTGGTGTCACGGCGAGCGATCCGGATGCTACCATCCCAGCCTTGTCAACTTCGACCCTGCCCACCGGGGCGACCTTTGTCGACAACGGTGACGGCTCGGGCGCGTTCGATTGGACGCCGGGCTTCACAGACGCAGGAATATATAACGTCACCTTTTACGCCGATGACGGTGCTTTGATCGATAGTGAGCAAGTCGTTATCACCGTCAACGAGGCAGGTAACCAATCACCGGTGCTCGATCCCATCGGTCCACAGACCGGAACCGAAGACGTCAATCTGAACTTCGGCATCACGGCGAGCGATCCGGATGCTACTATCCCGGCTCTGTCGACTTCGACTCTGCCGACCGGCGCAACTTTCATTGATAACGGTGACGGCTCAGGAACGTTCGACTGGATGCCCGGTTTCACCGACGCTGGGATACACAATGTCACTTTCTACGCCGACGACGGTGCTCTGATCGATAGTGAACAAGTCGTTATCACCATCAATGAGGCCGGTAACCAATCACCGGTGCTTGACCCCATCGGTCCACAGACCGGAACTGAAGACGTCAATCTGAACTTCGGCATCACGGCGAGCGATCCGGATGCTACCATCCCGGCGCTGTCGACTTCGACCTTACCCACTGGAGCAACGTTCATTGACAATGGCGATGGCAGTGGCGATTTCGATTGGACGCCGGGCTTCACCGATGCCGGGATACACAATGTCACCTTCTACGCCGATGACGGCGCGTTGATCGATAGTGATCAAGTCGTAATAACTATCAATGAGGCCGGTAACCAATCACCGGTGCTCGATCCCATCGGTCCACAGACCGGAACCGAAGACGTCAACCTGAACTTCGGCATCACGGCCACCGA
>JAUWMW010000353.1 GCA_030612965.1 bacterium | reverse complement strand
GCAGCAATACCGAGGTCGAGGCCTGAAGATAAATAGCCAAATCCGGTTTGGGGATGTCTCTTGACAGGATGGGGGCGATCTTGTCATACAGGGCCAACTCCCGCTCGGGCAGGTTGACCGAGGCAAAGATAGCATCTTTGGCAAAGAGGTAGTCAGCAACAATACGCTGGGCGAACAAGTCGCGCACCATCAACTGTTGCTGCTGCTGGAATCGTGACAGCAAAAAGAACAACTGGCAGGAGAAGGCGTATCGCTTGCGCTGTTTGTAGAAATCGACCAGGAACGGGTTCTCATGCACTTCCTCGGCGATCAGTTCCGCCTTGAGCCGATCGGCCAGCATCTCGGCAAACGAGGTCTTGCCGACCCCGATCACTCCCTCGACAGCGATATAGTTGGGCTTATGGTTGTCGTGCGACATGGTCCTTATAGAGCATCACTTTACTGCGATCATCATCGCTAAGGAAATCGGCTACCGGTCTCTTTGTTACGGGATGGATCACCTTTGGGTCGATTTGCAGCATCGGGGTCATGGCGAAGGGACGATTCAGCAACTCCCGGTGCGGTACTGAAAGTCTTTGGGTCTCGATAATCTGCTGACCGAACAGGAGTATATCCAGATCCATAGAGCGTGGTAGTTTTTCACCCTTTCCCGTCCGCCCAAGTTTCTTCTCAATCAGTTCCAGGCCGTTCAGCAATTCGTTGGCGGAGTAGCGGTAGTCGGCCATGATGACCTGGTTCATGAAAGAGGGATTTTCGCCGACCATGTCCTGCGCTTCCGATACGTAGATCGCCGATGTTGCCACGATTTCCAACCCCTCGATCAGTTGCATTTTCTCCAGCGCAAGCGCGAGGTTTCTCTCGCGGTCACCCATATTGGATCCGGACAGGATGAAGACAGTTTCAGACATCGCATACCTCTATGACTGGTTATCGATAAGTTTTGCCGTATCGGCCTGGTGGCGTGTCAACTCCACCTCGATGTGCTTGACACCACCGCGCACCGGCGGGTTCAGCTTGCGAACGCGAAGGGTCACGCTGTAAACGCCGAAGCGATCCAGCACCCGCGCCGCCAGTTCTCCGGCCAACCGCTCCAACAGGGAAAAGGCCTTGCCCTCGACCGTTTCTCTGATCGTTTCGTATACGTGGGCATAATCGACGGTGTCGGTCAGTTGATCGGACTTGCCGGCCTCAGCCAGATCGACCTCGAGTTCGCAATCTACCTCGAACATCCGGCCGGTTTCGCGTTCGGCGGCGCTGACACCATGGTAGCCGTAGAACGACATGCCGGTCATGCGGATTATATCTTTCACTCTTCCTCAGTCAGTTTGGCAGCGCGGCGCTTCTGGAGTCGTTTGCGGGCTTGAGCAAAGGTCTCCGCCCCGGCGGTAAGGGAGAGGCGTAAGTAACCTTCGCCGATATCACCGAAAGCGGCGCCGGGTGTGACAAGGATACGACTTCGTTTCAGTAGCCGATCGGCGGCGCGTTTCGACGGGCTGCGACGTGGCAGTCGAGCCCAAGCAAAAGGAACGGAATCAAACCCGGCCTTTTCCAGTTTCAGCATGTCCATCAGCACGGCCGCCTCGGCGGCAGCCAATGATATCAATCGGCGGACGTTCTGCAGCGATTCGTTAGGGTACTGGCGAATTGCCTCCAACGCTGCCTGAACCTGATGCGCCATCAAATGAGGACGAACCAGGCCCGAGGCCTGCTTCAGCCCGCTGATAATGTCCTTATGACCGACAACAAAAGCCAGAGGAAGGGAGGGTAGACCGAAGTGATAGGCGAACGA
>JAUWMW010000098.1 GCA_030612965.1 bacterium | reverse complement strand
TATAAAAGTCCCACTGCGTGCGATGGCGGAGCAAGGATGCTCCGCCTTTTTTTGTCCTTGTTCTGAAGGCGCTTGGTTTTTGCCTCTACCATCCGGCCAATTAGCGATCCCGCACGGCGACGGGGGCTGGTGTCGTGTAGTCCCCGTAGGGTGGGTCCGTCTTCGGACCCGCCTGTGTCGGCAGGTTTGAAGACAAACCTACCCTACAAGAATTCGTGATTCGTGAGATTCAGAGTTCATGGGGCTGGTGTCATGTAACTAACGATCGGATTGAGTACCAGCGATGCGATCATGCCGATTGTTCCCGCTTGTGGCGATGGCATACCTTGTGCATACAAGACGAGGCAGACCGTCAGACCGACAACGGACGACGATATGGCGCCTATCTTGTTCATGCGCTTGGTGAACAATCCCCAGATGAACGGTCCCAGAAAAACCGCTCCGATAGCTCCCCAGGATATCCCAAGGATGCTGACTATGGTCGAGGGGCGAAAGTAGGCAAAGATGACCGCGAGCAGTACCATAAAGGCGCTGGAGTATCTCATCAGCAAAGTGAGACGTTTGTCCGAGACACCTTTGTTGACAAAACCGGCGTAGAAGTCTTTGGCGATAGTAGAGCTTGAGATCAGGACCAATGCCGCCAATGTAGACATCGAGGCCGAGAGGATCAGAAGCAGTATGACAATCGAGAGACCTTCGGGAATGATATTGGTGAGCAGTTCCGGCATGAGCGCGTCGAAAATCGGCTTGCCGTTATCGAAGGCTCTGGGTGCGCTGTCAGGATTCAGGAAAAAGCGAGTGGTCGCGCCCGCGAAATACCCGATACCGGTTATGATGAGGGCGAATATGCTGGAGCATATCATGCCGACCCGAATCGCGCGCTTGTCTTTGATGGCGTAGAATTTCTGGATCAACTGCGGCATGGCCATCGGCGCCACGCTGGTCAAAAACACCAGACTGACCAACGGCCACCATCCTGGCGGACCGACTTTGGATACTAATCCCGGATCTATCGCGGCGATGCCGCTGCTGATATTGGCCAGACCGTCTCCCTTGTCAAGCAGGCTCACCAGAAGAACGACCACCCCGACCAACATGATCATGCCGAATATCGTGTCGATAATCGTAATCGATTTGTAGCCACCCAGCACAAGGTAGAGAGCTGTGAAGCCACCCATCAGAATCAAAGCCAGGGTATAGTCAATGCCAAACGTTGACCGGAACAGATAGGACAGCCCCATAAAGACAGCGGCGGTGTAGGGGATGAAAAAGACAAAGATGCATACCGACGCGAACAGTTTCAAAAATGGGCTGTGGTAACGTTTGTCCAGAAACTCGGCCACCGTGTGGACGCCGTACTCCACCGACATCTTCTTGATGCGATAGCCCAGCAACCACCAGACGCCGAGCACACCGATAAGCGTATTGCCCAGAGCTATCCACAGACCGGAGTACCCAAACCCCCATCCGATCTTGCCTGCGAAGCCGATAAACAGCACGGCGGAAAAATAGGCGGTACCGTAGGTGAAGGCTGTCATCCAGGCGCCGACCTTGCCGCCCCCGAGGAAGAAATCCGAGAACGACCGCGTCTTGCGAAAGCCGGCGATACCGACTACGATAATCATGAGGGCATAGGCAGCGAGGACTATTATCTTGAGGGACATGCTTATCCTTTATATCACGAACCGAGATTGCTTTTCATATTGTTTTCCATCGCTGCCTATTCTAAAGCAATTGCCCACCAAACACAAACCGGAAATTGGTTTTCTGACGCAGATTCGCCGTTACACAGTTCCCGGGGCGAAATCACTACCTGTCATGCCGGACTTGATCCGGCATCCAGTGGCAAGCCACCCATAAATGGGCTTCATGCGCTTCGCGCGCTCTGTGGGCGGCAGACGTCCTCGTCTGCCCCTAAATAAGTAACACACCCCTAAATCCGTTCTCAAGAGGGGACCCACAAATGGGTTCTTGGCGCTTCGCGCCCAAGACCCTATTGCGTGCGCGGTGTACGTCTCCGTGCACCGCGATGGACAGTTCTTGTAGGTCAGTGATCCTTGTGATCCTGACGCTGTGTCGAATGCCTGGTGTGAAAATGGGTTCGTTTTGTGGATTTCTACCTTCACATAATAGAATCGGTGGTGATTCCGAAGCCTGCAAGTGTAAGTCTTGTAGGGTAGGTTTGTCTTCAAACCTGCCTCCAATGGCGGGTTCGAAGACGGACCCGCCCTACAAAACTTGGTGGGGTACCGGTGTGAGGCAATCCGGTTGCTCAAAGCTCAAAAAACGTTTGACCTCGCGATCAACCGACGTATATTCAACACTCATGGTTGTTTACCGGAAAACAGCCGGACCAATTCATTTGAAGCAGGAGTCGATCGATGGCCGTTGCAAGCAAGACCGACGTTAAATCCAAGCCACAAGTCAAAGAAGATATCTGGATCCCAACCAGTTGTGGACAATGCTACTGTATGTGCGGCGTGAAAGTTCGCCGACAAGACGGCATCATCACCGAGCTAGAGGGGAATCCGGACGCACCCACCGGGCGCGGCCATATCTGCGCCAAGGGCCTGGCCTCACCGCAGTTAATGTACGACCCCTACCGGGTGAACTATCCTCTAAAGCGAACTAATCCCGAGAAGGGACTCCACGTCGACCCCAAGTGGGAACGCATCTCGTGGGAAGAAGCACTTGAGACCATTGTCAAGAAGCTCAAAGAGTGCCAGGAGCGGGACCCGCGCGGGGCCTACTTCCAGGCGACCACGACCCAGGCCTCCGAGATTCGCTTCGGTGTGATCGGTTTCATGAAAGGCTTTGGTACTCCCAACTATTGGGTATCCGGCGGCGGGTTGCACTGCGGCAACGGCGCTCACTTCATGAACGGCATCATGCACGTGTCCTGGTCGATCATCCCCGACTTCGCGCACTGTAACTACGCGCTGAACTTCGGTTGCTCCAAGGGACACGGCGCCGGCCACGTGGCCGTTCAGAACGCCACGCAGGTTGCCGACGCCCGCGCCCGTGGTTTCAAGAATGTCGTTTTCGACCCCTTCCAGAGTGCCCAGGCCTCCAAGGCGCACGAATGGGTGCCGATCCGGGTGGGTACCGACGGCGCATTGGCGCTGGGACTGGTCAATTCGCTCCTCAATGAGCACGGCATCTACGACGCCGAATATCTGATGTACAAGACCAACAGCCCATACCTGATTCGACCTTCCGACGGACGCTATATGCGCGACAAAGAGACCAACAATCCGCTGGTGTGGGACCTGGTCGACAACTGCCCCAAAGTGCACAATGACCCTTCGGTGACGCGGGTAGAATACGAAGACGAAGCGCACGAGGCTGCCCTGACCGGGAAATACACTGTCGAAGGAGTCGAGTGCACACCTGCTTTCGAACTTCTGAAAGAGCACGTCAAGAAATACACTCCGGAATACGTCGAGAAAATCACCTGGGTGCCGGCGGCGACCATTAGCCGTATCGCCAAAGAGTTCGGTGAGGCGGCCGAGATCGGATCGACTGTCACCATCCAGACCAGCAAAGGTCCCAAGAAAGTCCCGAGACGTCCGGTGGCGACGCACTTCTTCCGCGGTGCTCAGGGACACACCAATTCCGGCTGGACCTGTCTTTCGATCGACATGGTCAACCACATGGTCGGCGCGGCTGACACCTACGGCTCGGCCCTCGGTCTGGGAGGCTCCGTCGGCCAGGGTTATGAACCGACCGGCAAGCCGTACCAGATTCCGTACCCATGTCCGGACGGTCTGTTAGTGGCCAAGACCTGGGTCTACGACCACAAGCCGTACCCGATGCGCAAACCCGGTCCGCCGACCCGGTTGGATTTGCACGACATGTTCCCGACCTCGATTTACAATGCCTTCACCATTACCAGCCCGCGCTGGTTCGAGATGCTGGAGCGCTTCAAAATTCCGTACAAGCCGGACGTGATGCTCAATTTCGGTTCCAACTCGGTGATGACGATGGGTAACTCGGAAGCGGTGACGGAGAACTTCCTGAAGAAGTTCAACTTCATCTTCTCTTTCCAACTCTACATCACGGAATTCGAAGAAGCGGTGGCCGACATCGTGCTGCCTGACGCCTGCTTCCTCGAGCGCTACACTCCGGCGGTGAGTTTCCCCTCGACCTTTTCGCACCCGCAGGGTGAAGATGACTGGGGTTGGACTATCCGTCAGCCGGTGATCAAGCCATTGTACGAGCGGCGCGATTTCAACGAGGTCATGCTGGATATCTGCGAACGCCTCGGCATCCACGGTAAGTTTTACAAGGGGCTCAACGATTCCATCGGCGTGCGCTACGGCGGTGAGATGAGCGACAAATACAAGCTGGTTGAAGACGGCAGCGTCAAGCATACCTGGGAGGACATCACCGACCGTTTGCTCAAGGACCGCTTCGGCGACGAACACGGTTTGGAGCACGTGCGCAAGACGGGCGTGTTCACCTGGCCCAAGAAGAAGGAGGATGTTTACTGGAAGTGGTTCAATCCCTCTCGGGTGCCGGTCTACTTCGAGTACTTCATCGACTCCGGCGAGCAAATCGACAAGCTGTGGAACGAATACGGCGGAAAGGACTTCTTCGACTTCGACTGGACCCGCTTCAAAGCCTTGGCCGACTGGTATCCATGCCCGACGCACACCGAAGAGAATCCCGAATTCGATATGCACACGTTCTACTGGCGCGCGGTCATGCACTGCAACTCGATGACCCAGCAGAATCCCTGGCTCGACGAGTGTTCGCAGGAGGACCCCAACGTCTACGCCGTGCAGATGCACGTCGCCACGGCCAAAGAGAAGGGGATAGCCGACGGCGACAAGATCTGGATGGAGAATCCGCAGGGCCATCGCGTCCGGGGTTGGGTCTCGCTCAGTGAGGGGATCGAACCGCATCATTTGGCCATTGCCGCCGTGGCGGGGCACTGGGGAAAGTACATGCCGATCGCCAAGGGTAAAGGGACATTTTTCAACGACCTGGTGGAGATGGATCTGGAACACACGGATCCGCTTACTTTCAACCAAGACATTTGCGCCCGAGTGAAAATCTACAAGGTGGAAGATTAAACGAACCATGAATCAGGAAGCTGCAGTACAGTTACGAACGGAGATAACAATGCCACGATACGGAATGGTCATCGATCTCAAAAGGTGCTTCGGGTGCTACGCGTGCAGTATGGCCTGCAAGACGGTGAATCACACGCCGCCGGGAGTTTTCTGGGCCCGTGTTCTCATGGGTGAGGTGGGCACATTTCCCAATGCTGTCCGGCAAGCCCTTCCGATGCTCTGCATGCAGTGCGAGGAACCCTCCTGTCTGGAAGTGTGTCCAACCGGCGCCACCCAGAAGCGAGACGACGGCATAGTGATCGTGGACAAAGACAAGTGCATGGGATGCAAGTACTGTATCATGGCCTGTCCCTACGGCGCACGGTATAGCGTGGATAAGTGGGAGAGCTATTTCCCCGACGGGCTCCCGCTTTCGCCGTTGGAGGAGTTCCAGAAGAAGGCGTGGGAGGAGAAATCGGGCGTCGGCGTGGCAACGAAATGCGATTTCTGTATTGACAGGCTTGCTGAAGGCAAGCTACCTTCGTGCGTAGAGGCATGTCCGGCCAAGGCACGGATATTCGGAGACCTCGACGACCCCGACAGCGAGGTGTCGGTTTTGATCAAGAAGGAACGGGGGCAGGTACTGAATCCGGAGTTCGGCAATAAGCCCAAGGTCTACTACCTCTTTCCGAGGTAGCGGCCGAAGAGAAAAGACAATCAGCCGGGAGAAGTGATATGGATCCGAAAGTCAATGGTCAGTTGCAACTCGAGTGGGGTTGGCTCATTGCCGTCTACCTGTTTCTTGGAGGGGTCGGCGGCGGAGCTTACACCATCGCCGCCATCAACAGTTTTTTGGGGGAAAGCCTCGCCCTGTCTACGACAGTGGGGTTGTGGATCGGTTTCCCGGCCCTTTTGATAGGAACCCTCTTTCTCATGGTGGACCTCGGTTCGCCAAGCCGCGCTTTTCTGGCGGCTATGAAACCGGGAACCTCCTGGATCGCGCGCGGCACGTTGATCATCTCCATCTTCATGGTCCTGTCGTTTGTGCATCTGATCCTTCATCAATTCACGAAATTCGGCGGGACTGCCGACGGCGAAACCATCATTGACATCATCGCCGTCGCGGGAATCGTGTTTGCCATCGGCACGATGGCCTACACCGGTATTTTGCTCAGCGCGTCCAAGGGAATACCATTCTGGCGTTCGGGCGTGGTGCCGGTGGTCTTTGTGATCTCGGCGACAGTGACCGGCCACTTCGCGATCATGCTCGGTGTGGCGTTGTACGGTGATATCGTCGCCACCATGGAACCTCTGCGGACGATGGCGGTGGAGGCGGCCGGTCTGGTGGTGCTGGAAGTGTTGGCTATCCTTTTCTTCCTACAGGCGGCCTACCGCCAGCCCGATTCGAGAGAATCGGCGGAGCGTATTCTCCGCAAGACCATGTTTGTCATCGGATACTTCATCCTGGGATTGGCCGCGCCGCTGATTCTGATGATAATCGTATATCGCTCCACTGCCAACGCTCTTACGATGGTAGCGATCGGCGCGGTACTCGGTTTGATCGGCGGTCTGATCCTGAGACAGGCGGTTCTGGTTTGCGGCGCTTTGCCGACGCTGAACATTGCGGGTTTCGAGTTCCGCCGCATCCACCGGCCTAAGGAGCCGAAAGCGGGCGTCGGCATGCTCCCGCCCCAGTGATGGCCGGTCAAGCCGCCCATAAATGGGTTTTTCGCGCTTCGCGTGCCGTCTTTCTGATTCGTCATTCCTGCGAAAGCAGGAATCCAGGTTTGAATTTTGCGGATGGATTCCCGCCTATGGAACCTTCCAAAAGCTATTGGGTGGCGGCTATTCCTTTGCTGTGGGCGGCAGACGTCCTCGTCTGCCCCTTGATTACCCTGGGTACGTCCTTCAAACGGGCAGACCGGGAGGTCTGCCGCGCACAATATCATGGGTTTTTGGAAAGTCCCCTTCGTGGGAATGACAGAGTGGGCGGGAATGACAGAGTGGGCGGAAGCAAAAGAAGAACTGAATGCGCGAAGCGCGAAAAACACGGCTTGACCGTGTAGGTCAGTCCGCCGCGGCGGATTGCGATCCTGACATGTTCGCCGGTGTCAGGTTCCAAGGAACCTGACCTACTTCGACAAGCCCATTGATCGACGGAGTCGAGTGAGTCGACCATGGATGAATCAGACAAACAGCCTGACGTCCTCAAGCACGTGCAGGCACAGCGCATCTCGACCGGGGACACGAACCATCCGCCACAGCAGGAATCCGTCTGCGTAATCAAGGAAGCGCCGGTCACTATCGACGTCGAGGGGGTGGAGACTTACACGATTCTCTGCACGCCGACCGACAGGTTAGCAATGGCCGTTGGTTTTTTGTATACTGAGGGAGTTATTGAGAGCCTCGAGGATGTTAAGGTCATCAAAGAGTGCGACGACGATTCTAACACCATCCGTGTACAGCTCACCTCTGACAGACCGCGTATTGACGATGCCGACCGCAACCTTTTGATCGTGTCTTCGTGTGGATTGTGCGGTAGCGAGAATCTCAAGCAGCGCATCGAATCGCTGCCGAAGGTCGGCGATAAACTGAGTATTGAGGCTGCGATATTGCGGTCCGTCTACGACGACCTTCGCGACTATCAGCCTCTGTTCAAAGCCAGCGGCGGAGCACATGCGGCGGCTTTGTTCGATGAAGACGGCAAGATTATCGCAAGCGCTGAGGACTCCGGCCGCCACAACGCCCTGGACAAAGCAATCGGAAAATGTCTGCTGAACGGTCAACCGACAGCCGGACGAGGAGTGGCCCTCACCAGTCGACTGAGGCTGGAGATGGTGGGCAAGTGCGCGCGCTCAGGGATCGAACTGATCGCCGCCGTATCTGCGCCGACCTCGATGGCCATTGATGTTGCCCAGGGTTGCAACATCACTCTCTGCGCCTTCGTGCGCGAGACCCGCGCCACGGTCTTCACGCATCCGGGACGGGTAGTATAGAAGATACCGCGTGTCCACCTGCGAAGCAAGCGAGCATAATAGCGAGAACGT
>JAUWMW010000305.1 GCA_030612965.1 bacterium | reverse complement strand
ATTTCTTTTCTAAGCATCACACATCATTCCCACAGTGTCATCCTGAGCCAGCACCTGTCACCCTGAGCCGGCAGGTGTCACCCTGAGCGGAGTCGAAGGGTGCACCGCATACTTTTGAACGTCATGCTTCGACTGCGCTCACGCTTCGACTCCGCTCAGCATGACGTTGCCGGTAATGGCATTTATCGGCTCATCTGGCTCTATATATTATAACGTCAGAAGGCGGGGGAGAGAATCACTTTTTTGTGTTGTTCCGATGTCGAAGAACGGTCCGGGCTGTGTCCGTATTCTCTGTTGGACTCTTCCCAATAGTCCTCAGTAGGTCAGGTTCCTTGCGAACCTGACACATATCGTCAGGAGCACAGGGCTCCTGACCTACTACTAGTGCGGCTGGGTGGCCCGGACGTTCGGGCCTGTTGAAGAACCCCGAGAACCGTCATTACGAGGAGTCCGCCGCGGCGGACGACGCGGCAATCTCAATTCGTTGGGCGACATACAGCGTGAGATTGCCGCGCTCCCTGCGGTCGCTCGCAATAACAACCGAAGGCGCTTTATCAACACTCCCGTTCGTCCGGGTCTCATCTTCGGGTGTTGTCAGGCGACTCGCCTGATAGCCATGAAGTCCGAAGGCAGGCGTCGGGCGAGGTCGCCCGACACCACCCGCGAATTGCGACCCAACCTGTCCGCCCTGGGTGTGGTACCCATGCTTCGTCCAGCCTCGGGCACAAAAAAAGGGGACACCGATGTGTCCCCGTGTTGGAGCGTGCTATGCCCTTTCAGGCTCAGAAGTAATCTATCGAGAACGACGACAAGTGGTCGTCGAGGTCAACCTCGATCCGTGTCGGCATCGTATCATATCCATCGGTCTCAAAAACATCGTCATCCCCAACCAGCCCCAGGCGTTTCAGGTAGGATCGGTAGTCGGCGCCATGCACGCGCAGGCCGACCGACTGTGGCACCCGCAGCTTGAAGCGTGAGTCCTCGCCACCGACAATCACTCGCACCATCGGTTCCAGTTCACCGATCTTGAGGTAGATCGCAGCGTCATCGGTCTCCAGTTTCAGCAGGCGCAACGGCGTGGTCGACATATTCAGGTGAATATCATTATCGTGACCGGACAACTTCAGGTCAAGTGGGGTGCCCTCGTGGAACTGTACCCACCAGTCCCGTTCGTCATCCGTGTCGATCTTGATGATGCCGCCAAGATACGACATTCGTCGACTGTCGAAGGCGATTTCGGCTACGCCCTTCTCCGTTCGGTAACTGATTTCCGGTTTGCGTGTGAAACGAGCAAACTCCCCGTAGACCAGATCGTCACCGCTGTCACGGATGGTGAGATCGGTCTCGTTAAGGTTCAGTTCGGCCGAAAGAGACCGGACCTTTGGATCGAATCTTATCGTGTGGCTGGTTTCGGTGAAGAATCCGCCCTCATGACCGGAGCCTGCATAAAAAGCGATAGCAAGACCGCCCACCAGCAGAAAGCCCGACGTCAGGTAGGATATAACCTGCACTCTGGTTCGGGTACATATTTTCTCTATGCCGATGGCTATCAGGACCAACGGCGAGTATACAGCCAGAGCGATCCAGATGTCGTCATTGAAAATACCCATATTCCGGAATAGCAGCAGCAGGCCGATCGTAACTAGAAGAACACCCCATCGAAACCGCGCCGGAGTCATGACAGTGTTCCTCCGTTCGGTGTGTCCAGACCCTGACCGGCTCTCTTCTCAGTTGCATCCTGCTCGCGCCGCTGCTTGCCTCGGCAAAACATGAGAGCCAGGCCGGCCAGTATCAACATCACCGGCCAAAACTCAGACCAATCAAACCAGTAGAAATTCTCCCGTATCAATAGGATAGCTCCCAGGCCAATTAGAACCAGCCCCGGTAGGTACTTGCGCCACGACGAATCGTATTGCCTTGGGGCCGCCGGATCCACTGACTCCACCGAAGCCGATGTCTCCACCAGACTTTCCCGCTTGGGCACGATGATCCAGGCGACGACGTAAGCCACAATCGCCACCCCGTGAGCCAGGGCCAGGATCACAGCGATAACCCGTACCAGGACCGGATCGATATCGAAATAATCGCCTAATCCTCCGCAAACCCCCGAGATAACTTTGTTGGTATCCGAGCGATATAATTTCTTATCCATAGCGACAACTCCTGTGGACTGTGTAAGCCTTTCTCTGGCTAAACTATACGTGGCGACAGGTCAGAAGTTCAACCATTTCTGTGAAAGCCGGCTGGCTACTTGTGGAAGTCCTCAAGTAACTTGAGATAGCGGTGGGCAAGTTTCTGCGACGACGACTCCTTGTGCCTTGCGTGCTCGGTCAAGACCACGACGGCGTCGTCGTACTCGGATTCGTCTTCAGTTTGCAGAGCGATGTGGTAGCAGG
This sequence comes from bacterium, assembly GCA_030612965.1. Lineage (GTDB taxonomy): Bacteria > Zixibacteria > MSB-5A5 > GN15 > FEB-12 > JAJRTA01. The sequence continues at coordinate 220 of JAUWMW010000305.1, read as the reverse complement.
CCTCCAGATAACGCTCTAAATGAGTCGGTTGGGTCGATACACTGTCGGGTGGCGCCGGTGAAGGTGGAGTCTCGGCCGGTTGTGCGGCGTGCCACGTTGACTTCTCGGCTGACAGTTGTTTCTTGAGGGTCCCTGTGCTGATCTGAGTGTGCAGTGAGTCTCGCACCATCCGCCAGTGGTCAAGAGAGCGCATATCGTCGGTGGTCTCAAGTGATTCGTG
>JAUWMW010000372.1 GCA_030612965.1 bacterium | reverse complement strand
GGAGGCGCGGCTTCGAGCGCGGTTGGCGAAGATGTCCAAAATCAGAATCGGTCGGTCGACAACCTTGGCCTCAAGGGCATCTTCGAGGTTGCGCTGTTGAGCCGGGCTGAGGGTGTCATCGAAGATGACACAGTTGGCGCCGTCGGACTCCAATTGTTCTTTTAACTCCTGCACCAGACCCTTTCCGATAAACGTGGCCGGGTCCGGGCGCGCTCGAGTTTGAATACGTTTGGCTACGACCGTTGCCCCTGCGGTCAGACTGAGGCGACCCAATTCAGCAAGGGAAGCTTCCACCTCTGCGCGTTGCCGGGAGTCCGAGGCGCGACCGACCAGTATGGCTTTTTCGGTTTCTGTCTTGCTGTAATCGTTGACCACTACTCGAATATACGGTACATCCGCATGATTCCAAGCAGATTCGCACTCTAACCAATCGTCTCAGACAGGGCCTTTCAGTCAAACATGATGTGAACACCAGCGGCTGTCATCCGATAACAACAGTATGCCGCCTATCGAGAAAATCGTTGTCACCGAAGGTCACCTGATCGATTCGGGACTGATGCGCCAGATTTTCGATACTATCGTCGCCGACAATGGTGAGTTCGAGATCATCGAATTCAATATAGGACGCACCAACGACGAATTCTCCACCGCCCGGCTGAAAATCAGCACGCCGGACCCGGCAGTGATGAACACCATTTTGCTGAAACTGTCCGCCCTTGGGTGCATGGTTGACGATGAAGTCGAAGTCCGCCTGGGTGCAGCGCCCGCGGACGGTGTCGTCCCGCCCGATTTTTACAGCACCACCAACCAGGAGACGATGATACGCCGCAACGATCACTGGATACTTGTCGAAAAACTGCGCATGGATGGCGTGGTCGTTCTCGATAGTGAACAAGCAGTCGTGAAGAAATTTCGGGACGTCCGCAAGGGCGAGAAAGTAGTGCTTGGCCTGTCCGGGATCAAAGTGAAACCTGAGTTCGCCCGACGCGACCGGGATGATTTCGGCTTTATGTCCGGCGAGGTTTCCACCGAGCGTAAGGTGCGATTGGCCGTGGACCGGGTGGCTGAAATAATCCGAGAGAACAACAAAAGGCTGGCCGTGGTGGCCGGGCCGGTGGTAGTACACACCGGCGGCGCGGTTGACCTGGCGCGACTGATCCGGCATGGATATATCCAGGTA
>JAUWMW010000059.1 GCA_030612965.1 bacterium | reverse complement strand
GCCACCGGCGCAAACCAGGGGGAGGCTTCAGGATCAAACGACCGCCGGGCCAGTCTGGGAGTTGGTTTTCTGGACTGTTTTTTCTTAGCCACGCAGTGTCACTCGAGTCATCTTCTAATCAACAGGGCTATCAGCGCCGCTGTTACTTCTACAAGAATAGCCCACAATCGCGCCAGAACGGGCAGCGCCGGGGCAAGCGGTCCCAGAAACGGTGTCAGCATGAATCCCATCACTACCTCGCGTGGTCCGAAACCACCCGGTGCAAACAGGGCCAGGTAGCCAATCTGGTACGCGGCGTTGAATATCCCGACCGCAGCGACCAGCGTCAGTCCGGAATCGGGCATCACCGCCCGGACGAATAGATAAAACGCAACACCGTAACAAAACCAGCCTATACAATAACCAACGAACAGACGCAGGGCAACAGTTTTGTCCAGTGCAAAGTGTACTTCCGGACGCGACAGACGACGCAAAAGAGCATTGGTGACACCCAGCAATCGTTGCGGCCACAACACAATAACCGTTGAGAACACCAGCATCAAGCCGGTGAGCAGGTAGGTGCTCTTCTCCCCCAACACCGCTACCTGATCGACCAGAATTCGCGGCTCGAACTGCAGAGCTACCACGAATACCAACAACGACGCCGGGATGGCGAACATCTGCACCAGCACAAACGAAGCTGTGGCCCGTTCCGGTGGGATGCCTTGCTTCTTAGTGAGATAAAGAATACCCAACAGCGGCCAGATTTTGCCGGGAATGTAACGTCCCAGGTCGGCGAGATAGAAGATACGAAACGACTTTCTCAGCGGCACCTGGTGCCCGAAGCCCGCGATCAGTCGCTGCCAGTTTGAGGCCATGATGACAAACGTTCCCAACCCCAGCAACACCGACAGCAAGAGCATACCCCAATCGACCTGCCACTGGTAGTTTCTGATTTCATCCCAGTGACCTGCCACCTGGCGACATAGAAAAAACACGACCACCGCCGTGAGAGCTATCTTAAGTAGAGTGGTGAGGGTTTTCTTGAAGGTCATGATGAGTGTGTAACTACGGTTGGCTCTTTTGGCTTGGACTAACCCCCATCAAGTAGCACGAGAACTGTCCGAGTCATCCGCGGAACGCTTCCGTTTCATCATCCGCATCATCTTCTTGCGCAGGTCGGCCATTTCATCTTTGACCGCCACCTGTCCCTCGGCCATGAAGCCCATTACAAAGAGGGCCATTCCGACTCCGACCACAAGCATCACCAAGTACAGCAGCGGTCGGTACCCTTCACCGGTCAAACGCAGGTAGATAGCGACCAGACCGACGAGGACACCCAGAATCACCAGTACCGACCCGATGGATCCAAAGAACAAGAGTGGCTTGCGCAGAAATGTTATCTGGAATTTCACCGCTATCAGATCGAGAAAACCAATTGGAATTCGCCAGATAGACCCGAACTTGGTCTTACCCCAATTTCGTTCGTGCAGGATCACTTTTTCCTCCTCAATGAGAAAGCCTTTGTCGGAGGCCAACGGTACCAGATAGCGATGCCAGTCGCGTCTGAGGAAAATCTGCTCCACCACCTCCCGCCGAAACGCCTTGCAGGAGTTCAGGTCATGTATCTTCAATCCGAACAGCTTTCGTGAAAGCCAGTTATAAATGCCTGAGACGAACGGTTTTTGATAGTCACCTTGCTTCCAACCGGCGCAAACATCGGCGCCCTGGGCAATCTTGGCCACCAGATTCGGAATGTCTTCGGGCAAAAACTGCAGATCGGCTGGATAGAAAACGAACACTTCACCCCTGGCGAGTTCGAACCCGGTCAAGAGCGCCTCGGTCAATCCAAGGTTGCGGCCATGGGTCTCAAAGCGCACGAAACTGTATGTCTGAGCGGCCTGTCTGATCTTAGCGAGGGTGCCGTCGCTGGAACCATCGTCGATGAATACCAGTTCGTTCCTGAAGGGTGCCGCCTGGGCCATCTTATCGAACAATTCACAGAACCGCTCGATGTTGCCTTCTTCGTTCATCGCCGGCACGATCGTCGAGACCAGGAAGTTGTAATTTTCGTCAATCGTCACTATGCAATCCTTTAAGCTCAGCGTACTCTTCCTTCATCCGATTGGACGTCGGCGCATACTTGAGGGCACGACCAAAATGCTCCAGGGCGCGTTCCTTATACCGCAACTCTCCCGTGGCGTGATACCAATTCTTGTATAGCATCGCCAAAGTACCGATAAGATTGTAATTGGTCGGGGAAAACTCAACCGCTTTTTTCAGGAACTGTTCGGCCTCGGGATACAGCTTCGATTTTTGGGCAATCTCACCAGCCAGCATGTACCCGGACATATTCTCCGGGTGATTCTGCAGAAACGTAATCAAGTAACGCTGCATCATGGCCGATTCGCCTCTACGAGATTGATCGACCGCCATTTCAAACGGTGAACGCTCATATTCGTCAGCGACAGGATTACCGGTATGCCCCGCGATACGGTACAACCGGACCTTCTTGACGCCGACATGATAAGTGCATATGCGGACAGCGCCGCCCATTACATAGGGGTGATCGTTGCGGGCGCGGGTCTCGTTGGCCTGATCCAGAAGCAGGTGGGTAATGGGAAACCTTGTGAATATAGTTGAATCAACATCGGCCACTCCAAACATGTGGATGACACAGCCGAGATCGTTGGATTGTGTCAACTGAGCAGCGTATGGCCCCGAGAGTACGGCGCCGGGTGAGAGAATCATAGCCAGGTCGGCGCTGTTGTCACCGGCGCTGTAGGTTGGCCGGCGCCACCAGTCGGTCGTGAGCGCTATCCCCTGCCCTACCGTGGCCGCAACGGCTATCGTCACCAGGATTTTCGCAAAAACGGGCGGCCAGATTATCTGGAACTTGCGGGCCACCGCAATAGCCGCCGTTACTCCCAGCGCAACAACCAGGGCTAAGATGGCTGCCTGATACTTAACATCGTCAAAGACAAACTCCCATCCCAGTCGCTCGGCTAACCCGGACCATGCCTGACTCACCACCACCAATGCAATCGGGTACAGCAAGACAGAAAACAGCCACGAGGCGCCACTTTTGGGTTCTGAGGATTTCATCTGGCACCACCACATCGCCAGAATCATGGCCGCCGCCCCACAGAAGGGATAAATCAGAACCATCTCGTAGCGCAGCGGTTGGTAGTTCCAAATCATCAGCGATCCGTAAAAGGCGACAATCATGGCCGCGATAAAAAGCTGCCCGCTCTTCAAAGAGGAGAGGTTCTCGCACCACGATCTACGCCGGCTGAGAGAGAACAGGACGAACCCAAGGTAAACGGCGCCGAGAATCGATACTATGGTCATCCTCGGAAACAAGTTGGACGAAATCCCGAACGACACAAACTTCCAAACGAAATCATCGAACGACTGCAAACCCTCAGGAGCGCCATACAGTTCGACTGTTTTTTCACCGATATATCCAGCCACTTCGCTTTGCAGAGGCAGATAACTGAACAGAACCCAGAACAGTCCAATCAGCGCAAAACCGGCCGCAAAGAGCAGGGGGCGTGAAGTACGGTCCGAACGGCCGTCCCGGTCTGCATATACAGCCTGATGCAACAGGAAGCAGGCGAACGGAAACAGGAATACCACGCCGAAGATCTTGCCGAAAAAGACGGCCACCGCCAGAGATGCGCCCGCCGTCAGGAAAGCCCACCGTCCACGGAAATGTGTGATCAGAACCAGAGCGCCTGAGGCGAAGAACCACATGGCGTTTTCAAGAAAGGGAAGCCGCCCATAGAAAAGCTGGTTGTAGTTGAAGCAGATCAGGATCAAATAAATGACACCAGCGAGATTGCCGGCGGTTTTGCGCAGGAATAGAAAGAACAGCAGCAGGCCACCGTAGGAGTACACCAGACCGACCAGATTGGACTGTTGGATACCTGTTCCGATCAGCTTGAACACTACCGTCGCAAGAGCCGTAACAGACGATTTCAGAAAGAAGACCAGCCGAGTGTCGCCGAACGGATTGAAGTCACCACCCTGCACGAACATTTTAGCGAACAATGTGTATTGGGGCGGATCAGTATAGACGTCGGTCGATCCTGACAAGGTCAAGGGTGGATCGGCATCAAGATTGCAAACCCGCAAGAGCAGAATCAGTGCCAGCAGGCACAGGACGAGAATCGTGGTTCTGGACATACGATACCGTTTTGTGACAACTTTACCCAAAGAACGCTTTCACCTTCTCGGCAACGAACGTAACCTGTTCGTCCGACATCTCAGGGTAGATCGGCAACGATAGAATCTCGTCGGACAGCTTCTCGGTGATAGGGAAATCGCCCGCTCGGTGGTCGAGATGATCGAACGCCTTTTGCCGATGGATCGGGATCGGGTAATGGATCAACGACGGCACACCTTGCTCACCAAGGTACTTTTGCAACTGGTCACGCTGCTCGGTTTCGATAACGTACAAGTGGAACACCTGTTCGATATCATCTTCAAAGCTCGGTAGCTTGATCGGCAAGTTTGTCAGGAGTTGGTTGTATAGTCTGGCCACCCGGTTTCGCTCGGCGTTCCAGCGATCGAGATGCGCCAGCTTGACCTTAAGCACCGCCCCCTGGATACCTTCCATGCGGGCGTTGTAACCGAGGACATCGTGCACATACTTCTTGTCGGAGCCATGATCGCGCAGCATTCGAACTTTTCGGTCGACTTCCGAATCATCGGTTGTTACCGCCCCAGCCTCACCGTAAGCACCGAGATTCTTGCCCGGATAGAACGAGAAAGCCGCCATCCGCCCGATGGATCCGGCCTTTGCTCCCTTATAGCGTGCGCCGTGCGCCTGAGCGGCATCTTCGAGCACGGCGATATCGTGCCGAGCGGCCAGTTGCAGGATTGGGTCCATATCGGCCGGTCGGCCATACAGATGGACGGGGATGATCGCGCGGGTTCTTGACGTGATCGCCATCTTGAGTAGCACAGGATCCATATTGCGCGTTTCCGGATCGACATCGACAAGCACCGGTCGTCCCCCGGCATGTTCAATAGCGGCTGCCGTGGCAATGAAAGTATTGGCTGCGGTGATCACTTCGTCACCCGGGCCGATATCGAGCGCTCGAAGGGCCAACGTCAGTGCGCTGGTGCCGCTGTTGACACCGATGGCGAACTTCGTACCGCAGTATTCAGCGAAAGCGCTCTCAAACTCACTTACCGCCGGCCCGAGCACGTAGGCGGAACTGTCGAGCACCTTTTGGATAGCAGTGTCAATCTCGGACTTGATCGATTGATACTGCGCTTGCAAATCGAGGTATTTTATTTCCATGTGCTTCCTTTACGATTCCCTGTCTTGTAGGGTGGGTCCGTCTTCGGACCCGCCTTTGTTGGCAGGTCTGCGGACAGATCTACCCTACAAGAGACTATTACTGCGGACAAACCTGTCGGGCGCCCCACAGCTTGCTGTGGGTTCTTTGCCACTCTCGAAACGGCGGCGGTTTTGACCTACGAGAAACTGACCTAAGCATCCGGCCTGCTACCGTTCGAATACAATCCTCCCCCCCAACAGCGTCTTGTACACGCGACCTGACAGCTTCCAGCCGATAAACGGCGAGTTCTTCGACAACGAACAGAAGTCCTTTGTTTTCACCGTCCACTTTTTGTCGGGATCAATGATCGTAATGTCGGCTGTCGATCCTTCCTGCAGCGTACCGCCCGGCAGGTTCAGGATTCGCGCCGGGTTGATCGTCATCTTGCGGATAACATCGGCCCAACTCAGGTATCCCTTGTCGATAATAAACGTCTTGATCAAACCGAGCGTCGTCTCAAGACCGATCATCCCGGGCGGCGCCTGGTCGAACTCGCAATCTTTTTCCTCCATCGAGTGGGGAGCATGGTCGGAGGCGATGCAGTCGATCGTGCCGTCAACAAGGCCTTCGATAACCGCCTCCCGATCCCGACGGGAACGCAGCGGCGGATTGACGCGCAGGCTGGTGTTGAACTCCTTGCCGATTTCATCGTCGGTCAGCACCAGGTGATGCGGTGTCGCTTCGCAGGTGACATTGATTCCCTGACGCTTGGCCTGCCGGATAGCGTCAACCGCCCCTTTCGTGGTAACGTGCAGTATGTGCAGCCGACTATTGGCCACGCGGCAAAGGGCGATATCGCGCAGCACCGCTATCTCCTCAGCAACCGGCGGCGCTCCTTTCATGCCCAGTCGGGCCGACTGGTACGATTCATTCATGATAGCGTCGTTGCACAAGTACTGATCCTCGGCGTGCTGCATCACCGGTATGTCGAACATGCGGGCGTATTCAAGCGCCCGACGCATCAACTCCGGGTTCTGTACATAGTGGCCGTCGTCGGTGATCGCCACCGCGCCGACCTTGACCAAGTCGCCAATCTCAGAGAGTTCCTTGCCTTCGATCAACTTGGTGGCGGCGGCAATAACGTAGACTCTTGCGTCGGCGGTCTGGGCGCGGTCCTGCACGAACTTGACCGTCTCCTGGTTATCCATTACCGGTGACGTATTGGGCATGCAGCAGATCGACGTAAACCCACCCGCCGCCGCCGCGTGACAACCGCTAATAACCGTTTCCTCATCCTCCCGCCCCGGCTCACGAAGGTGGACGTGCATATCTATCAGACCGGGCACCACCAGCTTGCCGGCGGCATCGACGATTTGATCGTCGTCGAAACTCTTCATCAAAGCGGTCGACTTGCCGGCTGCGGCAATCCTTGACACTTCGCCGTTTTTTATGAAGACGTCGGCTTCACGCCCGAATCCCAGGGCCGGATCGATGACTCGCCCACCCGTTATAACCAGATCGTATTTCTTGCTCGCCATTATTCCGTCTCCCTCTCTTCACGATCGGACAAGAGGTACAGTACGGCCATCCGCACCGCCTGTCCGTTGGTGACCTGGTCGAGAATCACCGAACTTTTGCCGTCGGCCACGTCACTGGCCAGTTCGACGCCTCGGTTGATCGGTCCGGGGTGCATGATCGTGTAATTCTTGTTAAGCCGCTTGAGCCGTTCGCGGTTGACGCCGAAGAGCGCCGAGAACTCCCGTCGCGATGGAAACAATCCGGCCTGCTGTCGCTCGGCCTGAATGCGCATAACATTGACCACATCGGCGCCGTCCAGCGCTTCATCCAGGTTGGTGAAGACATCACACCCGAACTGTTCCACTTCGTACGGCAGCAGCGTCGAAGGTCCACACAGGGCTACCGACGCGCCCATAGTTTTCAAACCCCAGATGTTAGAGCGGATCACCCGCGAATGTTTGACGTCGCCGATCAGCACCACCCGCAAACCGTCGAGTTTGCCGTACTTCCGGCGAATCGTAAACATGTCCAACAGCGCCTGAGTGGGGTGCTCATGACAGCCATCACCGGCATTGATTATGTTGGTATCCATGCACTGAGTCAGGAAGTACGGCGCCCCCGAAGAACCGTGCCGCACCACCGTCATGTCGATTTTCATCGCCTCAATGTTCTGAACCGTGTCGCGCAGTGACTCACCTTTCTTTACCGACGATGTCGAGGCACTGAAATTCACGGTGTCCGCCGACAGCCGTTTCTCGGCCAGTTCAAAAGAGATGCGGGTTCGTGTCGATGGTTCATAGAACAGATTCAGAACGGTTATGCCACGCAGCGTGGGGACTTTCTTGATACGTCGTTCGATCACTTCGCGAAATGTCACGGCGGTGTCGAGGATCGACTCAATGTCCTGGCGTGGAGCGCCCTCAAGACCCAGCAAGTGACGTGTGCTAAGCCGGCTCATTTCTTCCCCCCCACTTTTCGAGTTGCGCCCTTCGCCGCAGCCTTACCGTTGGCGGTTTGCTTGTCGTCGCGTTCGACGAACACTTGATCGGCGCCGTCTTTCTCATCAAGCTGAACCACCACCCGGTCCGACTTGGCCGTGGGAATATTGGCCCCTACGTAGTCGGCCCTGATCGGCAACTCCCGGTGACCGCGGTCGACCAGGACCGCCAGTTGTATGGTGCGAGGTCGTCCGAAATCCACGATCTGGTCCAGCGCCGAGCGCACCGTGCGTCCGGTGAACAGCACATCGTCGACTATGATTACATTGCGATCGACGATCTCAAAAAGAATGTCGGTGCGCTGGACAATCGGCTGGTCGAGTTTGGAGTGAACATCGTCGCGGTACAGACTGATGTCCATCAGTCCCACCGGTACTTCCACGCCTTCCAGGTCGTGGATGATGGCTGCAATACGGCGCGCCAGCGGGGCGCCGCGGGTCAGGATGCCTATCAGTACGATACTCTCAGCTCCGGAGTTATGCTCCAGAATCTCATGCGCGATTCTGGTGAGAGCCCGGCTGACCTTTTTGGCGTCCATTACGACGTCATTCTTGGCAGGCAAGGATACCTCCTGTATCGAGAAAAAGGGAATATGAATTCAAAACTCGGATGCGTTTAATGAGGCTTGTGAAGGTTGCTATCAACAATTGCTTTCGTCCTTTAGTGACCTCACCGGATCACCTTAAAAGGGACTTCCAACGATATGCCGGGATCAACCGGAGCACGACGTCGGATGATCTCCCGAATGATTTATGGATAAATGATAACAGGTTTTCAGCCGCAGTCAAGCAAGCCGAAGAAAAAAACCTCTAAGAGATTGTTGAAAAACGCTGCAATCGTCATTGCGAGGTTGCCGCAGGCGACCGCGGCAATCTCTAAGTGGCTGCCCCATAACAATTGGAGATTGCCGCGCTTCGCTCGCAATGACCGAAATATCACTTTTCGGCAGCCTCCTAAGCAGACTCGGAATTGTCAGTACTGAGCGACGATACGATTGAGGCCAGCCGCGGATTCTCAAAAAGCCATTCTTTATCGACAAGTTGGTGACCGCCGTCGCCGGATAGCATGAGCACGCGATCGGCCAATGCGTGAATGATGTCACCATCATGGGTAATAATCACGACACCTGCGCGCTGCTGCTTGAGCCACCGGCACAACCGGATAAATCGCCCCACGCCGTCCTGATCCAAGCCGCAGGTCGGTTCGTCGAATACAACAAAACGCGGTCTCATCGAAAGCACCGCCGCGAAAGCCAGGCGTCGCTTTTCGCCGCCCGAGAGGGTGAACGGATCGCGCCCGCCAAAACGATCACTGTCCAGACCAATCAGGTTGAACATCGCCGCAATCTCGCCGGAGGTCAGCTTGCGGCCGAGATTGCCGGGACCGAACGCAATTTCCTCGGCGCAGGTGGGCAGAAAGAACTGTCGCTCCGGCTGTTGAAACAGTCCGGAAACGCGACCGCGTGCGTTTTCCGGCGGGAGCGATTGGCCGTCAGCCCCAAGCAGTTCGACCTCCCCTGTCGTCGGCGTCAAAAGACGGCACAACAACAATCCAAGCGTACTCTTGCCGGAACCGGACGGCCCCACCACACCGAGCGTCTGCCCGCCCCCGAGTACCAGGCTGAGTTCTCGCAGGATTTCCCGCCCATTGCCGTAGGTGAACCCAAGCTGCCGTGTCACTATTTGCACGGGCGATCCATCAACCGCCGAAAGATCAGGTATGCCCAACGGTGACTCTGGCGCGACAGCCGGCCTGTAACGGAGGCCGGTGCGGAGACAGAGATCAGTGTCGGCAAAGATGTCAGCCGGACGACCGTCGGCTGCCACTGCTCCCTGGTCAAGCAGAATCAGCCGTTCGTACGACCGCGCCACGTGCGGGTACTGAGTGATACGGATTTCCGTTAACACCGACGCAGACGCTTTGATACGGGCCAGTTCGTCGGTCAGGATAGCTTTCCCAGCCTCATCAAGGAAGGAGTCCGGCTCATCCAGCACCAGAATCGGTGGCTGCATCACCATCACCGAGGCCAGCGCCACACGTTGCTTTTCGCCACCTGACAATTCGCTGGTCAGCCGTCGGCGCAGATGCGAAATGCGAAAGCGTTCCAGGGTTTCAGCTATTCGTCGCTCCATCTCATCCGGCGGCGTACCCAGATTCTCCAGCGCGAAGGCCACTTCCTTTTCCACCGTGACGGCCACCATCTGGTTGTCCGGATTTTGAAACAGGATGCCGACCGGCAGCGGCGACTCGTTGTCGACCTTGATGTCCAGTCGTCCCCCCTGCGCCTCAACCAGACCGGCCAACAGTAGCGCGAAAGTCGATTTGCCGGAACCATTGGCCCCCATGACACAAACGGCCTCACCGGCTTTGATCGACAGACTGAGATGACTGAGGGCCGGCTGGTCCTGCTGCCGATAGCGGTATGTTACGTTCGTTAGCTCAATCATAGTACTCATTCGCTCACATCGCGCAGGGCCGGGGCTTATCTCCGGCCTCTGATTCGGCGGACACAAGGCCCGCCGCTATGCGCGGGTTGGGTGATACGCCGGTCACCGATCTCCTCCGTCAAGTTTTGTAGGGCAGCATCCCTGTGATGCTGCCACGCGCGAAGCGCAAAAAGCGGGCTTACCTGTCAGGTTCACGAGGAACTGATCTTCCCCCGTTTTAGTGGACAGTTTATTAAGCATAACTGTTCTTTACTTCAAAATCAACTGGACTCATGTATCCCAGAGTAGAATGACGACGAATTCGGTTGTAGAATACTTCTATCCAGGCAAATATC
>JAUWMW010000246.1 GCA_030612965.1 bacterium | reverse complement strand
GTGGTGGCAGTGGAGTCGCTTTCGCCGACCTTGTCTTTTGCCTCACCGTTGTCGGAGCAAGCGAGCATTCCTAACATACAAATCATAGCAACACACAGTATTAAGACTCTGGTTTTCACGATAGTTCCTTTCGCGTTGTCGTACTTCGATTGTCGGCGCGAATATAGAGCCTGCCGGGGGAGGTGTCAAGGTCAGATGTCCGGGCGGGCGCAGGTCTTGTAGGGCAGGAGCCCTGCGCTCCTGCCATCTTCGGCGGGTCCGAAGACGGACCCACCCTACATTCGCTATCTACTGTATGACCTAGGAGTGGCCAAATGTGCAGGGCATATCAGCCGATCTAATGCGACCTGGCGGTGTTGCCTGATCGAAGCAAAAACCGTACACTATAAATGAGGATGAAGTGATTACTGATCGGCTTGCTAATATGGTCAGTGTTACATGGTTCCGGAGAGTAAGGAGGTACTGCTATGGATCGAATACTGCTGAAGAATGCCAATCTCTTTGATTCACAAAGTGGGGGATTAAGAAGAGGCGTTGATATCCTAATTGAGAAGGACCGTGTCAAGGAGGTTGGACAAATAGAGACGGCGCCTGGCGCGGAGATGAGAACAATTGATTGCAGCGGGAAGTACGTCCTGCCCGGGCTGTTTGACTGCCATACACATCTTTCTGCTCTTACGAAACAGGGCGAAGAGGCACAGCGGGACATATTCCAGGAATGCCAAAGCGGTGAGTCGTTTGTTGCCGACGATTTGGAGACGAGTGTGCTGGCAGACTTCGTCGCTAAGGGGATTACTCAGGTTCGGGATCAGGGCGGACCACTCAATACTCTGAAGGCGCTCAAGAGCGATATCGACAACGGCAGACGCATCGGACCGGACATCTACTATGCAGGACCGATGCTTGAGAAAAGCCCTCTTAGAGGCGCAGAGATGAACAAACGCTGGCCGGGGTGGTGGGTCGCCGTCGACTCAAAGAAAGATGCCCGGGAGATCGTTGGGATGTTGGCTGATGGCGGGGCAAGCCATATCAAGACTTTCGGAAAGTTCGACTTCCCCTCTCTGCAGGCGCTGGTCGATTATGCTGAAAAGCGAGGTTTGCCTGTCGCAAATGATCCGGGTCCGACATTCTTTCACGAAATACCGATGGATATCGGCATGACGGCCGGTATCAGATGCATCGAGCACGGTAAGTCACCCTGGTATGTTGTGCTGAAAGACAAATGGAAATCAGAGCACGACAAGTTGAAAGAGGCCGATCCAGAGACAAAGCAAGCGTTCATCTCGAGAGTCACGGCGGCTGGTGCTGAATCGATATCGATGACGAAGCTCCATCAATTGGCTGAGACGATGAAGGAAAACGGCACTTGTCTCTGTCCGACTTTGCACGTCTGCAAATACTACACTGAGAGGCCCGAAGTCTTCAGCGAAGATGATCCGGATAGTGTAAGGAAGATGTTTGAGCCGCTATACCGAATGGCTTGCCTGATAACGAAGGAGATGATTAGGTGCGGTGTCAGGATGCTTGTGGGACAGGATGGGTACATCTCCAGATTCACGCTTAATGAAATGGATTTATTGAAGGAGAACGGCCTTTCAGAATCGGAGATCATCAGAGGGGCCACCCTATATCCGGCCGAGTGGCTCGGAGTTGCCGATCAGGTCGGAAGTGTTTCGGTAGGCAAGAAGGCCAATATCCTGATCTTGAATAAGAACCCACTCGAGGATATAAGCAACATCAGAACGGTATTCTGTGTGCTCATCCGAGGAAATGTTGTCGAACCAAGCCGGCTACAGTAACCATCTCAGAATGAGTCACAGGTGCCGCCGTTGAATGGCACTCGATCATGCCGCAGATGTGGACATCTGCCGTGCACAGACGGAACCTAGCGCTTGTGTCGAATCACGATTGAGCGAATGCTCTCGCACACCCGGTCAACCTCGCCCAACTTCAGAGTGGGATAGAACGGTAACGACACCACCCGGCGACCAGCGTAGGTAGCGTTGGGGTAAAACTGCGGCGACAATCCCAGATGATCCCTGTAAAACGACAACTCGAATATCGGCTGGTAGTGGACACCGCATTCGATACCGCACCGGGCCATCAACTGAATAAACTGATTGCGATCGATCTTGAGAGCCGACAGATGTAGCCGGATTATGAAAAGGTGCCAACCATGCCGGCAATGTTTCCGCACTATCGGCGGTTCCAGGAAATCGGACAGATCGGCCAGGTTCGCCAGATATCGTTCGGCCAGTCGTTCGCGCAGCTTCTGCTGTTTCTTGAACTCACTCAGTTGGCCCAGTCCGACAGCGGCGTGAAGCTCCGACAGAGTGGCTTTGCATCCGGCCCTGACGGCGTCGTATTTCCATTTGCCACTGCGGCTTCGTTCGTGGGCGATAGAGGTTAAACCATGGCGCGATAAAATTCTGACCAGGTCGCTAAAGGGGCGATGACGCGATAGCACCATACCCCCCTCACCGCAAGTGAGGTTCTTGGTGGCATAGAACGAAACGACGGCCCCATCGGCGAGATTGGGAATTGTACGGCGGCGGTAGGTGGCGCCGATAGAATGTGCAGCATCCGCTATAAGCGGCGTCCCGGCCTGGTCGCATATACTGAGGAGGCGGTCGTAGTCGGCGGGATGCCCGGCAACATCGACCGGCAGGACGGCGCCGGTGTTGGGTGAGAGTTTTCGCAGGACCTCATCGGGATCGATATTGAGCGTGTCGGGACTGATGTCGGCCGGCACCGGACGAGCGCCGAGGGCCAATATCGCCCCAATGGTAGCGACGAACGTAAACGGAGTGGTGATCACTTCACGACCGGGACCCACACCTATGGCCTGCATGGCCAGTTGCAGCCCGGCCGTACCGGAACTGACCGCTACCCCGTGCGGAACCTTCAAGAGCGAGGTCACTCTCTTCTCGAAGGCAGCCACCCTGGGACCGGTCGACAACCAGCCGGAGTTCATCACGCCGGCAACTTCTCTTTTTGCCGCCGTCGACAGCTTAAGATCAAAGAGTGGTATTTTTTTCATGGGTGATCCGTCCGTTGCCTTCCCACGGTTTTTCTCCCGTCCTGACCTATTCTAAGCAGTGCACTGGATTAATGCAAGATAAGATTTGCGTTGCGATGATCCCTCGTCGTCAGTATCCTAAGGACCGTGACCATTTGTGCGTGGTGTACGTCCTCGTGCGCCACCTGGATGCAGGGGCAGACGAGGACGTCTGCCGCCCACAAACAATAGTTTGTTTCGCAGGGTCCTGACAGAGCCGTAGGCGGAGTTGTGACCCTGCGATCATAACTAAGGTGTTGCGCAACTGCGGCATGAAGAATCACTGGTTCACACGCTCGCCTTTGGCGAACGCAGGAACCAGCGGAACGAGCATTTTTGAAACAGCCTCAGGACATCTGCCGCCCACAAACATGTCCGAGGACGCTGAGTGGCATGACGTAACGGCGTTTACTGGAATCGCGTTCATGATGATGTATCGACTGCGACAATGGATCAAACGGATATAACGGATGACTCGGCCAAAAGCTGAAGGCAAACGAATAGCGATTTTGGGCTGGATAAATTCGGTCCATATCCAGCGATGGGCCGAAGGACTGGCAGCCAGAGGCTTCGAAATCAAAGTCATATCTCTCGGCGGCGAACCGCGTGACGGTATCAACGCCGCAATAATCCCCCGCTCCGGCAAGGTCTCGTACCTGACCAAAGCCAGCCAGGCCGCCCGTGTGGTGGAAGCTTTCCAACCGCATCTGGTGCACGCCCACT
>JAUWMW010000187.1 GCA_030612965.1 bacterium | reverse complement strand
GGCGGAAAGCTATATTTAGTGCTGGAAAGGAACGGCTGTTCAAGTTTTGAGCAGCTTTGCCGATAAAACAAGGAGTAAGTTTGCTTAGTAATTGGCCCATTTTGATGGCCGGCGGAGAAACAGGCGGCGGCGGGATGTTCACGCTCGTCTGGTTTGGACTGATTTTCGTCCTCATGTATTTGCTGCTGATCCGGCCACAAAGAAAGAAACAGAAAGAACATAAACAACTCCTTTCTGACCTCAAGAAGGGAGACAAAGTAGTAACCTCAGGCGGAATGTTCGGGATTATTTTTGCCATTGATGAAGAGCGCGGCCGAGTAGTATTGAAGATCGGCAACGACGTCCGGATGGAGTTCTTGAAGTCCTCAATTGCCGCCAAGGTGGACTAATAGTTTTAGGAGTACCGTGTGTCTGAGCGACGGATCGTCATATACGGCGAGGCTGTCCTGCGGGAAGTTTCCGAAGCGGTTGACGAGATCAACCAGCAAGTGAAAGATTTGGTGTCCGATATGGTGGACACGCTCAAAAAAGCTAAGGGTCTGGGCCTTTCAGCCGTCCAGATCGGCGTCTTGAAGCGCGTTTTTGTTATCGATTTGGCAGTGGTCGACCTGACCGAAACCCTCAGAGTGTTTATCAACCCGGAGATTCTGGAAAAGAGTGGCGAAGCAGAGATGGAGGAAGGCTGCCTGTCGTTCCCGGGGATTTATCAGAAGATCGTCCGTCCCGCCGTGGTAAAGGTGAAGGCGACGGACCTCGAAGGACACGAGTTTGTGCTTGAGGCCAAAGGCATGGCCGCTCGCGCTATCCTTCACGAGTATGATCATCTCGAGGGAAAACTGTACATCGACCGCATGACGCCGCTGACCCGCACCTTATTGAAGGGCCGTCTCAGAAAGCTGGCCAAATCTTCCTGCGCGGCATAGCTGCCGCCCGCTCGCGGGCAGGCGATGCCCTGCCCGACCACATAGCCGACCGGTTCGGCACACGGTAGACATAAGAAATGCGAATAGTGTACATGGGTACGCCGGCGTTTGCCTGTAAACCGCTGTTGGCTCTATATGAGAGCCGTCATGACCTTGTGGCGGTAGTCACCGGCAGCGACAAACGTCGCGGCCGCGGCAAGGCTACCTGTCCTACCGAAGTCTGTGACGCGGCAGCAGAGATCGGTTTGCCCGTAATCAAGACCAAGTCGCTGAAAAGCGATAAGCTGTATGACAAACTGGCCGCCTTGCAGCCGGACCTTTTTGTGGTGGTGGCTTTCCGGATTCTTCCGGAGCGTCTGTTTAGTTTGCCGACTCACGGTTCGATCAACCTGCACGCCTCCCTCCTGCCCAAGTATCGCGGCGCCGCCCCAATCAACTGGGCATTGATCAACGGCGAGAAAGAGACCGGTTTGACCAGTTTCTTTCTGAATAAGCAGGTCGATACCGGCAACGTGATTTTACAGGAACGGATCGCCATCAATCATGACGACAATTTCGATTCGCTGGCGGCTCGGCTTTCGGATGAATCCGGAGCGTTTTTGCTGAGAACGCTCTACTTGATTGAGCAACCGGGTTTCAAACCACAAGGGCAGGATGAGCACGCGGCCACACCGGCGCCGAAACTCCATCCGTTCGGCTGCACAATGGATTTCGGCTTCCCGGCTGAGAATGTTCGTAATTTCATCCGCGGACTTTCCACTCAACCGGGCGCCACTACCACTTTTCGTGACAAGAATGTTAAGATCCTCGCCGGCCGCGTTGCCGACGGTATTGGCGGCCTTGCCACCCGCCCCGGCAGCTTCCTGCCGGACAAAAAGCGGCTATTGATTCAGTGCGCCGGTTCGGCCATTGAGATAACCTCGCTGGTACCCCAGGGCAAGAAGGAGATGGATGGTTGCTCGTTTATCAACGGCTTCCGTCCTCAGCCCGGAGAGTTGTTCGGTGAGGTTTCACCAGGGGAGAAGGAGAAGATTTGAAAAAGGAATTGTTAGTAAACTCGACTGAGTACGAAACCAGAGTCGCTATTATCGAAGACGGCAGGCTGGTTGAACTGCAAGTCGAACGGGCCGATGCCGACCGTATGGCCGGCGATATTTACAAAGGCGTGATCAAGACGGTGCTGCCCGGGATGCAGGCAGCCTTTGTCGATATCGGATTCGAGAAAGCGGCCTACCTGCACTCATCCGACGTCGGCAAGGTGTACGGACGCCACGGTGATTCGGAGTCGGTCGATGAAGAAGCTCCGGCTGAGATAGTTCGCAAGACCCGTCGCGCCGGTATTGAAACCGTCCTCAAGCGGGGTCAGGAAGTGCTGGTCCAGGTTATCAAAGAACCGATATCCACAAAGGGTCCGCGCGTCGCGACCGAGATTTCGATCCCCGGGCGTTTCATGGTGTTGATCCCCGACGATGACCATATCCGCGTATCCAAGCGGATCTCCAATTGGGCGGAGAAAAAGCGACTCCGTAAGGCGGTGGCCCCGCTCAGACCGGAGGGATTCGGTCTGATACTACGGACGGAAGCCGAAGGTAAGGGCGAGCGTGAATTTGCCGCCGACATCAAACGGGTCATGAAGCTGTGGGTACGTCTCAAGAAGAAAGCCGACGTCTCCAAAGCGCCCGCTCTGATCCACAAGGAGGCGGAAGTGACTGTGTCGCGGATTCGCGACATATTCACCGACGACGTACGAAAACTGATTGTGGACAACCGAGACGACTACAAGAAGATCATCAGCTACGCTCGTCAGGTAGCCCCGCACCTTAAGAACCGTGTCGAGTTGTACAAGGGGGAACTCCCTCTGTTCGACCTGTACAATATCGAGCCGGAAATCGAAAAGATGTTAGAGCGGAAGGTCTGGATCAAAAAGGGCGCCTATCTGATAATCGACCAGACCGAGGCGATGGTGACGATCGACATCAACACCGGTCGGTTTGTCGGGCGCAGGGACCAGGAAAAGACAATCTTTGAAACAAACATCCAGGCGGCCCGCGAAGCAGCGCGACAGATTCGATTGCGCGACATCGGCGGGCTGATTGTCTGCGACTTCATCGATATGTACAATCGCGATAATCGTCGCAAACTGTACGAAGAGTTCAAGCGCTGCTTTGAACTGGATCGCGCCAAGCGGGCTATCAATCCGGTGACCGATTTCGGCCTTATCGAAATGACCCGCGAACGCATCCGACCTTCACACATGCACCAACTATCGGAACCATGTCCGTACTGTGCCGGGCGCGGCCGGATTATCTCCAAGGAGAATATGGCCACCAAGGTCGAACGATGGTTTAAGCGGGCCAAGGCCGACCGCGAGTTCACATCGTACCATCTGGTGATAAACCCCGAACTGGCTGAGTCGATGATTGACAACGGTACCGACCGGGTGGCGCGGTTAATGAAAGCACACCGCTTCAAGATCAATGTCGTGCGCGACGCCACCATGCCGATTCCGGAGTACAAAATATACGACGCCGGCACCAACGAGGAGATCACCGAGCGGTATTTGGTGTAGTGGGGCACGATCCCTGTGATCGTGGCGAAGTCACTGTAGGGCAGGATCCCTCCGATCCTGCCGTCCACACCTCATGGTGAGCGGAGTCGAACCATGAGCGGAGTCGACGGGTGACCTTCACCGCCATCTTGCATCCTACGTTACCCTTCGACTCCCAGGCTGTGTCATAAAGCCGTTTCGCAGGGTCCTGATCTCGACGAAGTCGGGGTTGTGATCCTGCGATCTTTTCCAAACGGTTGCGGAAAGCGCGCATAAGAAACCGGCGGTTCACACGCCCTCCTTGGGAGGTCGCAGGAACCACCGGAACAGGCAATTGCGACACAGCCTGTCCGCTCAGGGTGACGGTGGTGTGTTCGTGGTGGCCGAATCTTCAGAATCCGCCACAAAAACCCGCAGAGTCTGAAGACTCTGCGGGCACAACGAATTGGTTACTTTGCACGCGATGTTAGTATGGCACAATCCCTGTGATCGTGCCGTTTTCGTCAGGAGCACAGGGCTCCTGCCCTACGACTCCCGCGAGTCCTACGATTGGTGAGACGCGCGAAGCGCGAGAGAGCCAGCTTGACCGGCTGCCTGCTACGCTACCGTCACCTCTTCACACAAGTAAACGTCCTGAATCGCATTCAGCAGTTCGACGCCGTCCTTCATCGGTTTCTGGAAGGCCTTGCGACCGGAGATCATACCCATCCCACCAGCGCGTTTGTTGACTACGGCGGTGCGCACCGCCTGAGCCAGATCGCTGTCACCGGAACCGGTCGAAGCGCCACCGGAGTTGATCAGACCGGCGCGGCCCATGTAGCAGTTGGCTACCTGGTATCGGGTAAGGTCGATTGGATTGTCGGTGGTCAGTTCGTCGTACACTTTCTTGTGCGTCTTTGCAAACTTGATAGCGTTGAATCCGCCGTTGCACTCGGGCGCTTTCTGCTTGATGATATCGGCCTCAACCGTCACACCCAAGTGGTTGGCCTGCCCGGTCATGTCGGCCGCGGTGTGATAATCAGTGCCCTCGTGTTTGAATGCAGAGTTGCGCAGATAGCACCACAGCACGGTGAACATCCCCAACTCATGGGCCAGGGAGAACGCTTCAGTGACTTCCTGAATCTGGCGCATCCCCTCCTCTGATCCAAAGTATACCGTAGCGCCAACGCCGACTGCGCCCATATTGAAGGCGTTCTCGACGCTTGAGAACATCACCTGGTCATACTTGGTCGGATAGGTCATCAGTTCGTTGTGGTTCAGTTTCAGAATGAACGGGATCTTGTAGGCGTACTTGCGTGCGATCGAACCCAAGACTCCGTAAGTTGACGCCACCCCGTTGCAGCCGCCTTCGATGGCCAGTTCGACAATCTTCGAGGGATCGAAGTA
>JAUWMW010000317.1 GCA_030612965.1 bacterium | reverse complement strand
TTACCCATCCCGCCGTGGTAGGCGCGCAGTCCGATACCGGTACGCAGTTCCTCCATCTCGGCCAGATGGTCGCGCCAGTGATGGTCGATAGTCGACAGCACCGCATACCGTTCAAGCTGCCGCATAACCTCCTCGCCGTAGGCGGTTTCCTTCTTCGTATAGATTTCCATCACCGCCCCCAGCACCTTCTCCTTGAGCGTCTCGCGAGTGAGCTTTTCGATATCCTCTTCCCTGAACTCCAGGTTCATAAGATAGATCTTCCGCAGATCATCCGTGAACCCCCGAAGGTTCCATTCCTCGGGATAGGTCTTCTCCGGGCAATGCGCGTCGATCAACAAGTCAAGAACCTCCCCGATCAGTTCGACAACTTCTTCCTTGATCGACGGCCGTTCCAGGGCCGCCAGTCGACGTTCATAAATCCATTTACGCTGGACGTTCATGACGTCGTCATAGTCAAGGGTGTGTTTGCGGATGGCGAAGTTTTGCATTTCGATCTTCTTCTGCGCGCGCTCAATGGCCTTGGTCACCATCTTGTGGGCGATGACCTCACCCTCTTCAACGCCGAGTCGGTCCATCACACTGCCCAGCCGATCGCCGCCGAACAGACGCATCAGGTCATCTTCGAGCGAGAGGAAAAACTTCGACGAACCGGGGTCACCCTGACGCCCGGCGCGTCCCCGCAACTGCCGGTCGATACGCCTGGACTCATGGCGCCCGGTGCCGACAATGTGCAACCCGCCGGCCTCGACGACACCTTCACCCAGTTTGATATCGGTGCCGCGCCCGGCCATGTTGGTAGCGATAGTGATATTGCCCGACTGGCCGGCGTGCGCGACCACCTCCGCTTCCTTTTGGTGATGTTTGGCGTTGAGCACATTGTGCGGGATGCCCTTGCGCTTCAACATGCGCGACAACGTTTCCGACACGTCCACCGACACCGTGCCGACCAGAATCGGGCGACCCTTGTCACTCTGGCTCTCGATCTCCTCGATGATGGCGTTGTACTTTTCGTGGCGAGTACGGTAGATCTCGTCGTCGAGGTCATCACGTATTACCGGCACATTGGTAGGGATCACCATGACGTCGAGCTTGTAGATATCCCACAGTTCCTGCGCCTCGGTTTCGGCGGTACCGGTCATGCCGGCCAGCTTGTCATACATGCGGAAGTAGTTCTGCAGGGTGATCGTGGCCAGCGTTTGCGATTCTGCTTCGATCCGCACGCCCTCTCTAGCTTCGATGGCCTGATGCAACCCATCGGAATAGCGCCGTCCCGGCAGAATACGGCCGGTGAACTCATCGACGATCATCACCTTGCCATCCTGCAGAACGTATTCGACGTCCTTCTCATAAAGTGCGTAACCGCGCAGGAGTTGGCTGATGGCGTGGACTTTTTCGGATCGCTCACCGTGGACGCGATAAATCTCATCCGTCTTCTGCTGACGCTCATCGTCAGGCAGCGATTCATCGCCGTCCAGTTCGGACAGCATGGTGGAGATATCCGGAATTTCGAACAGTTTCTGTTCGTCCCTGGTGAGTTGGTCGGTGCCGAGATCGGTCAGAGCGATAGCGTGTTCACGTTCGTCGATAAAGTAGTACAGTCGGTCGTCGATTTCGTGCACCTTCTTGTCGCGCATGAAGGCCGACTCCACGTCGGACATCAGCTTCTTCATCCCCGTTTCCTTGAGGATTTTCAACAGCCGCTTGTTCTTGGGCGCACCCCGATTGGCCGACAGCAGCATAAGGCCGGCTTCAAACTCATCCTCGGCCCGGCCACCTTCGAGCAAGTTCTCGGCCTTGGAGAGCATGTCGTTGATGAGCGTCGCTTGTTTGCGCACGATGCCCTCGACGGTCGGCTTCATCTCGCGGTAGCGGTCATGCCCGGATGCTTCGACCTGCCCGGAAATGATCAGCGGCGTGCGGGCTTCATCGATCAGGATGGAGTCGACCTCGTCGATGATGGCGTAATTGTAGTTGCGGTGAACGCGGTCCTCCGACCGCTGGGCCATGTTGTCACGCAGGTAGTCGAACCCAAACTCATTGGCGGTGCCGAAGGTGACATCGCACATGTACATCTCACGGCGGTCAGCATTGATCATCGCATTCTGGATGACACCGACGGTGAGACCCAGATACTCATAGATAGCACCCATCCAGTCGCGGTCGCGCTGAGCCAGGTAGTCATTGACAGTGACGACGTGGACGCCCTTGCCCTCCAGGGCGTTCAGATAAACCGGCATGGTAGCAACCAGCGTCTTGCCCTCGCCGGTGGCCATCTCAGTGATCTTCCCCTGATGCAGCGCGATGCCGCCGATGAGTTGGACGTCAAAAGGCACCATATTCCACTCGGTCTCGATCCCGGCCACATCCCAGGTTGTCCCCAGGTGACGACGACAGGCTTC
>JAUWMW010000196.1 GCA_030612965.1 bacterium | reverse complement strand
AGCCCGAGGGGGTTGCAAAGAAACGGCCCAAGCGACTGTTTACTAAAAACACAGGTCTCTGCTAAATCGAAAGATGATGTATAGGGACTGACGCCTGCCCGGTGCTGGAAGGTTAAGGAAGGGGGTTACCCGGCACTCAACTATCTTTATTAAGGAATAAAACTATGTATTATGTATATATAATAACTAACGATAAGGGACAAATATATACTGGCTACAGCTCAGATTTGAAAGAGCGATTAACTGCTCATAATCAAGGAAAGAATCGTTCTACTCGGGGAAGAAAATGGAAGTTGGTATATTATGAAGCCTATAAATCAGAGCAAGATGCCCGAAAAAGGGAATACCATTTAAAAAAATCTGGTCAAGCCCGTCGTTGGTTAAAAGAACGCATTAAAATAAGTTTGAATCTTAGTAAGGATAGTTGAGTGCCGGGGAAGCTCTTGACCGAAGCCCCAGTAAACGGCGGCCGTAACTATAACGGTCCTAAGGTAGCGAAATTCCTTGTCGGGTAAATTCCGACCTGCACGAATGGTATAACAACTGCTCCACTGTCTCAACATGAGGCTCGGTGAAACTGTAGCAACGGTGAAGATGCCGTTTACGCGTATCGGGACGGAAAGACCCCGTGAACCTTTACTATAACCTGACATTGGTGTTTGGTGTCGTATGTGTAGCATAGGTGGGAGGCTTTGAAGCTGGCACGCTAGTGTCGGTGGAGCCACCGGTGAAATACCACCCTTATGTTATTGGACATCTAACCTCGGGCCTTGAATCAGGTCCAGGAACAGTGTCAGGCGGGTAGTTTAACTGGGGCGGTTGCCTCCAAAAGAGTAACGGAGGCGCGCAAAGGTTCCCTCAGGCCGGATGGTAATCGGCTGTAGAGCGCAAAGGTATAAGGGAGCTTTACTGCGAGACATACAGGTCGAGCAGTTGCGAAAGCAGGTCTTAGTGATCCGGCGGTTGTGCATGGAAATGCCGTCGCTCAACGGATAAAAGGTACTCCGGGGATAACAGGCTGATCTCCTCCGAGAGGCCATATCGACGAGGGGGTTTGGCACCTCGATGTCGGCTCATCACATCCTGGGGCTGGAGAAGGTCCCAAGGGTTTGGCTGTTCGCCAATTAAAGTGGTACGTGAGCTGGGTTTAGAACGTCGTGAGACAGTTCGGTCCCTATCTGATACGCGCGTAGGAAATTTGAGGAGATTTGACCTTAGTACGAGAGGACCGGGTTGAACCAACCGCCGGTGCACCTGTTGTGGTGCCAACTGCATCGCAGGGTAGCTGCGTTGGGAAGGGATAAGCGCTGAAAGCATCTAAGTGCCAAGCCCACTCCAAGACTAGATTTCCCAGACTTCGGTCTCTGAAGGCCCCTGGAAGATGACCAGGTTGATAGGTCACAGGTGTAAGGACAGTAATGTTTTTAGCCGAGTGATACTAATAGGCCGTGAGGCTTAATCGTCTAAATTTACTTTAGGCATCCCAACAGACTGATGGCACAGCCTGTTGAGAGATACGTCTACACTATCTCGTGTCCCCACCCTCTGTCATTCCTGCGAAAGCAGGAATCCAGTAGGGCAGGATCCCCGCGATCCTGCCGTAGGTCGAAACCCCCGCGGTTTCGACGCTCTCGCACCGTCATTGCGAGGAGGTCGCCCTTGGCGACCAACGCGGCAATCTCACGGGACACATACCAATGAAGAAACTATGTAAGATTTCCCGGTGGTAATAGCGACGGGGCCACACCTGTTCCCATTCCGAACACAGTAGTTAAGCCCGTCAACGTCGATGGTACTGCACCCGAGAAGGTGTGGGAGAGTAGAAAGCTGCCGGGTTTAAATATCAAGCCCCTCAGTCAGAGATGATTGAGGGGCTCTTTGTGTGTTGTGGAATGTGATTGACAAGACGTTAACACTGGTACATACTACGCAGTACCCCGAAGGTTGCAGGGTCCTGTTCGGCCCGAAAGGAGGTAAGGTGCTTGAGTTTGAAGATATCGAACAATCTGGTTGGCAATGCGGGCGAATACTATGTTTGCGCCGAGTTGTGTAAGCGTGGGTATCTAGCCTTGATCACGCCGAAGAACAACCCGCTCTTTGATATAGTTGCGGCAACACCGGACGGTTCGAGAACTGTTTATGTGCAAGTAAAGACGAGATCCGTTGAAAACAAGCAAGGTTGGAAGTTCGGTAAGGACATGGGAGAGGCGAAAGGTAATTTGGATATCTTCGCTGTGCTTGTCAATCTTCTGGATGAAGGGCTGCCGGAGTTCTATGTGTATGAGTATGATGTCCTGGCGAAGATTGTCGCGACAAACTACAAACGATATCTCGCTACCCCAAAACGCGATGGGCAAAAGCGCAAAGACGTTACTTTCAGGTGGCATGATGTGAACCTGTTCTCCGATGAGGATCGTCAGAGGATCAACAACTGGGAGCCGATTGAGCGGGCGCTCGGTGGATACCCTTGTCTACCGAGCGCGGGCGACTAATAGCCAAGTTGCTGGAGTGTGGAAAGTGAAGAAAGAATTACCGATATCGCTAAAGCAGTACAAACGTTAGAATAGGTAGAGGATGTCGACATAAATGGACTTAGATAACGTTTTTGACAAGAAACGAAGGGATGGGAAATGAAGATCAAAGTGTCATTCTGGGCCGTTGTTCTTATCTTGACAACCGCATCAAGTGTAGCTGCCAATGATGTGATTGGCAATCGAAAGTCACTAGAGGCGGCCGTCATGGACTCTTTCAAAGGCCACTACTTGACCGACAAGATTTCGTTATGGGACAACAATACTTGGCTCAGTATTGAACTAAAGGGGAAAACTTGGAGAAACCCAAACGACACCAAAGCTTTGGTAGACTCCGTACAATCTCTGGTCAAATCTCACTTACCGCTCACCGAGTCATCTATACCGTTTAAAGTGTACATTGATGAGCCTGTTAGTGGATTTCCAGTGGCTGAGATAGCTGTCACCACATCCAATGTTACGTTTGACAATCTTTATTCGAAGTACAGAGAACAAGGCAAGGCCAAGATATACGGTTCGTCAACCAAGAAGAAGTCTTCGTCAGGGTATGTGACACGGAACTTCAAAAAAGCTCTGGGATCAATGTACTCTAATGTAAAACTGTACTACGGCTCTGGAACATCGAAGAAATACATCGGGAAGATCGTTTGTTTCCAAGGTGATTATGTATGGGTTCTATACCCCAACGGGAATACAGAACCCAAAGATCGTCAAGCTATTGTTAACTGGAAGGACCACTGGTACGTAGACAAGAATGACCCGGCAATCAATGCATACTTATATTATGAATGCGATTAGTTGCAAGAGTTTCTTAGCCGGTGGCAGCAGGTCTAGTCGTACTGGCGGAGGCCCCCATTACCCGGTAACACACGTTAGATAAATAGCACGCTCTTTCTTCGGTACCCCACCTGAGCCTTGCGGCAGGCCGGGTGGCCCACCCTCATTCAGGGTGGGAACAGTATCTATAGAAAAACTATGAAAATCTCCCGGTGGTGATAGCGACGGGGCCACACCTGTTCCTATTCCGAACACAGAAGTTAAGCCCGTCAACGTCGATGGTACTGTCCGCCGCGGCGGATGGGAGAGTAGGCCGGGTGGCCCATCCGCTTGCGGTGGGTTTCCAGGGGGCTTGTGATACAGGCTGACGTGAAAGACAGTTGCCAGCCTTTTGCTAGTTTCCTGTTCAGCCGGGGTGCAATCTAATCCCAGGGCAAGCCCTGGGGCACCCGGCATTGTGGGCGACCCTGACGCCGAGTCTTACGACGATCCAGATCACCCGAGAAACTTCTCAGCACCCCTGGAGTCAATATCGGATTTTTCGGCTGGCCCGGTGGCCCACAGCTTGCTGTGGGATCTGATAGATTACCACACGTCGCCCCTACGCCCGCAGTTACACTGCTGAGTCCACGCAAAATGCGTCTGGACATCGTTCTATAAAGGACAAGTCCTATGACCATCTACAAATCTATTCATATCGTCAAACCCGCCAAATCGTCAGGTCTCCAAGAGAAGAGACCCCACCTACGAAGACCGGTCTCGCAGTCACCACCGATTCTATTAAGCGAATACAAAAATACACGAAACGAACTCATTTCACCTCCGGACCTGAAATGAAAACACTTTTTACGTAAAACGAACCCATTTGCCGGTTGCCACCCAAGGGGCAGACGAGGACGGCCACAAGTGGCTTCCACTCGCCGCCCACAAGCGTTGTTCGGGGTAGCCCAAGTGGGCCGGGGATATCTGCCGCCCACAAGACCCGCCAGATGTCCTGACCGGCCCCAGTTATATGTTGCCGGGCTATATAGCAAACTGTTGTTTAGAGGTGCGTATGACGATACTGATAAAATGAGCCAGATGTCCGCTGCCATCCTCAGGCAGTTGGCGAGTCGAGGCACTATTGTCAGGGAGAGTTGTGGAGAATTCGAGTCATCCTCGGTCGGTCCCGTTGAATCCGAACTCAACTGACAGCATCGACCGCCGACCGCCAAACAACATCACGGTTGAGATCGTCACGGACCTCGACGTTCTTATCTGTCATCAATCGGCCTGGGACCAATTGGCGTTAGCCGCCCCGCGACCTCTTCCGATGAGTTCTTCTGCCTGGATCATTCCCTACGTGAAATCCCGGCTGCGCGAGGACGAGCGCTGGGCCGTGGTGTTTGCTT
>JAUWMW010000304.1 GCA_030612965.1 bacterium | reverse complement strand
TGCGAACGGTGTCGGGTACAGTGCCCGATTCTACAGTGCCGGTGAGTCGTCAAGTCTGGTCAGTCGCATTCTGGAGGAAGTGGTGGCCGCGAATATCAACATGCCGGTGCTCAAAGATCACTCCATCGCCGGGCTGTCGGGCGGCCTAAAAAATATGTTCGGCGCCATCAACAATCCTAACAAGTACCACGACAATAACTGTGACCCACACGCAGCCGAGGTGTCGATGATGGATCCTATAAGGTCGAAAAATCGCCTGACTGTCATGGATGCCGTGCAGGTTCAATTCCAAAACGGTCCGGGGTACGACCAGCAGTTTCTGGTGCGGTATGGCGGTGTCATACTGTCCGATGATCCGGTGGCCGCCGACCGAATAGGTCTTGAGGTAGTTGAGCGCCTGCGCAATAAAGCCGGTTTGCCGAATCTGGCGAAAGCTGGACGCCCGGCAACGTACCTCCGGACAGCCGAGCAGTTGGGACTTGGCGTAGCGACTATGTCGGACATAGATCTGAAAGTCCTTGTGGTCAATGACAAGGGTAGCGCGCGACCTGGAGAGTTGCTGTGATGGACCGTCGGCTTTTCCTGAGATGTGTTGGCTGTTCCAGCGCCATAGCGGCTGCCTCACACAGTGAGTTGTGGCCTGAGTTCCTGGGAGGGATTCAGAATGCCTGCGCCTTTGACAGCGCCGCCGGACTATCCTCAGTTGAGGCCCGGTACTACAAAAAGTTAGAGGAGGGAGGCATTGAATGCGGACTTTGTCCAAGGAAATGCCGCATTACCGATCTCGAACGCGGTTACTGTGGGGTGCGGGAGAATCGCGGTGACGTTTATTACACGTTGGTTTACGGACGACCCTGCTCAATGAATATCGATCCCATCGAGAAGAAACCGCTGTATCATTTCTACCCCGGCGCCAAGGCCTTCTCGCTGGCCACCGCCGGGTGTAACGTCAACTGCAAATTCTGCCAAAACTGGGAAATCTCGCAGGCGCGTCCGGAACAGGTCGACAACATAGAGCTACCTCCAGCGGGTGTCATCGACATCTGCGAGCAGCGCAGTGTTCCCATCATTGCGTACACCTACTCTGAGCCGATAATTTTCTACGAGTACATGTACGATATTGCCGAGCTTGGTCACAAGCATGCGATTAAGTCGGTGATGATAACGGGGGGTTACATTGAGAGGCAACCGCTGGCTGATTTGTTCCCGCAGATGGATGCAATCAAAGTCGATCTCAAGTCATTCCGTGAAGACTACTACAAGAAGATCGTCAATGGCACATTGAAGCCGGTTCTTGATGCCTTGGTGCAGATCAAGAAGGCCGGCGTCTGGCTGGAGATAGTTTACCTGGTAGTGCCGACATTGAACGACAGTGATGAAGAGTTTGCTGATCTGGCGCGATGGATCAAGTCCAACTTAGGTGTTGATACGCCGATTCATTTTTCCCGTTTTCACCCTCAGTACTTGCTGCGCCATCTGCCGCCGACACCTGTGAAAACGCTTGAGCGAGCGCATGCAATCTGTCGCGCCGAGGGACTGCAATTCGTTTACCTCGGCAACGTCCCCGGTCATGCCGCCGAGTCCACCTATTGTCCTGGGTGTGGTGAGGTGCTAATCGAAAGGCACGGTTACCGCATCGTTCGCAATACTCTCAAGGGGAATCGGTGTGGACACTGTGATCGCACCATACCCGGGCTGTTTTAGATGAACAGAAGCAAACCGTTTCTGCTCGGTCTGTATTCGATCTCCGGGCAGGTGTTGCTGTTGCGGGAATTGATATCGTCGTTCAACGGCGATGAACTGCTCATTGGGTGGGCCATGTTCGGCTGGCTTTCAGCCGTAGCCGTCGGCGCGTATGCCGGGGGGCGCGTGGGGCGAGCGGTGGGCGCGGAAGCGTTGTTCATCGGGGGAAGCATCATGCTGGCACTAATGGTACCGGCTGTGCGGCTATGCCCGATGTTGATAAGCGACGTGGTCGGTCAGGTGATCCCGTTCGGCACGGCGGCGGTTATATCGACGCTGGCGATGTTGCCGGTGGGACTGGTCTCAGGCTGGCTGTTCACCACTCTGGCGCGCGAGGGGTGGCGCACAGAGGATGCTATCGTCATGGTTTATCTCTGGGAAGGGATAGGCGCTTTCGTCGGTGGTGTGATGATAGCCTGTCTTGCCGGGGGATTGATGTCCAATCTGGCCCTGACGCTTTCTGTGTCCATAGCGGTTGTTGCCTTCGTGTTGCTCATGCACCGGGATCGAAGACCGGTGATTACCTGGCTGTTCACTGTCGTCACACTGGTGCTTCTGACCGGGGTGTCATTCCTCGCCGGCAGACTTGATGAGGCTTTGGACCGGATCAAGTATCCACAGTACGAAGTTATGAAATCGTTCGACACCCACTACGGGCGACAAAGCCTCTTGTCGCGCGACGACCTTCTAATACTCTTGTCCGACAACAAAACCGAGGCGACCCTGCCGGACCTGGAAACGGCCGAGAACCTGTTGATTCCACCGCTGTTGTGCCGGCCCGGCGCGCGTGATATCCTGTACTTCGGACGTAGCGAGTTCGGGATCGCTCAGTTGGCGAGCGACTTTCCGCAGCTACAGATAACAGCCGTCGATCCCCGTCGGCAGTTGACC
>JAUWMW010000238.1 GCA_030612965.1 bacterium | reverse complement strand
CGTACAGCAGGCGCACGTCGTATCCGCGAGCCCGGAGTTTGAGTGCGAGCGTTACCTCGATCACAAGCTGGATCGGAATATAGGTCCTGACGAGATTGAACACGACGACCTTGCGATCAGTCGCATCGGACACTCCGTCGGCCCTGCTGACCGACTCCAGCTTAGAAAGTAAATGCGTGGCGTGGCGGATATCTCTCAAGAACCGAACAGTCGAGTATGCCCAGGCCAATAACGGTGATTTTCTCTTGAGCCCTACCTTGAGGTCAGCCACATTCATTTCGCGTCTTTCACATGCATAACCGGTCGCTCCAGATTCACTTGCCAAATCAAGAATATCGTTCCGGTCAGAACCGAGTCAACATAAAAGCCTGCAAGTCGCTGTTCACACATCGTGCCGCACTGGAACAACTACATCTGCGGCATTCAAAGCACCCTGCACTGCGATTGCGACCTCACTCGGCTTGATTAATCGCATACAAGCGGTGTGACCAAGATGGCAACTGTGTTGGTTGCATGGCTGACAAGGCAGCGCCTTCTTGTACAGCACTGTGGATTGGTCGGAGGGGGGCGGATAGACGCCTGGATCGGTCGAGCCGAAGAGGGCGAAATGTCGCACCCCGAACAGTGCCGCAACGTGCGAAAAACCGCTGTCCATCGTCAGGACAACCGAGGCATTGGCCACAACGGACACGGCCTCGACGATCGAACCAACAAAAAACTCGACATTATCACGATCATTCGTGGCGATCTTCAGAGGCGCCAGTTCGCTCTCCGCGCCAACGTATGCGATGCGCAAACGGCCGTCCAGTTGCTCAATCAGTTCGCGATGGTAATCAACCGGCCACATCTTGACGTCGCGCGACGCACCGGGATGAACCACCAGATCGTACTTTGGGTTTGCATCCATACGGACAGCCGAGCGATTGAAAATATCGAGATTGGGGGCGGCATACTCGTCGAGCGAACCCGCCATCCTGTGCAGTGACCATTCCCGTGCGATCAGACCGAGCTCTTTGTCTATAGGTAGCCGCACGTCATATAGCTGAGACAGCTTTTCATCATCTGACCCCACCACCAGTGGTCGGGGTCGCGAAAGATATTTGACCGTCCACAGCAGGATCGGCAGCTTCCAACTCGAAACGTTCCTTCGTGCGTGAGGTGAGATCGCAAAACAGTCCGCTCGCAGCCGGCGCAACTGGTTGAACAGTTTCAGCGCCTGCCACGCGCTTGTCGAAAACGGCGCGAACTCGACCAAGCGTACCTGCCTCGACTCGAAGCGGATGATCTCGGCCAATTGTATGTTGGGCGGGGATGCGACCATCACGACGCGGTTGCCATTGCGCAATAGCTCATTGGCCACCGGGACCGCCGACAAAAAGTCACCAATGCCGAGGTAAAAGCCCATCACTATGGTCCGATTAGTCCAGGCCATGTTATACCGTACTGAGGGCGGTGTGTTCGACGGCTGCCGGCAGCGGGCGACGCCTCCACCCTATTCGAATTCGCAGGAGTACCGAAACGAGTAGAGCCAGGAACAAGTGTTCCGGAATCGTGTAGCCGACTCCACTCGGAATGATGACCACGTTAGCAAGGAACAATACCATGATGAAATCCGATGGATCGCGGTACTTCTTCAAACGCACCATGAATATCTTCAGCAATACGCCGGTCACCACCGCCCAAGAGATCAGATACAACATGGCAAAGTGTCCGAAATCCGCAAACGGCACCCCTAACACTCCAAACGATGCCGAACCGGTTTTCTTCTCAAACCAGACCGGATAGTATTTCCTGGCCAGAGCGAAAGTCCCCCAGTCGTCGGGCTTGGCAGGATAAAGCACTCTGGCGACACGGCTGTAGATTGCTTGTTCGAGCGTCAGTTTTCCATACTGAAGTTCGAAATCGTCGTCCTCAATCAGCATCATGGCATTGCGATTGTAATCCGCATAGGAAGCCACACCGGCCAGCAGGCTGACGTCCCCCTCTCGCAACGAATCTGAAAAGAAATAGAACAACGATCCCAACCCGATTGCAAAAACGGCCGCGTAACTGACTACCGTGGAGAAGGAGGCCGTCCTACCACTCACAAACACGCGGAACATGAGACCGATCAGAATCAACTGCACAACCTGACCCTTGCTGCCGTGACTGAGACACCAAAGCGCACACATCATGAAGAACAACGCTTTTTCCCCCCGGAAGGGGCGCTGCTTGAACAAACACAAGATATAGGCAAGAAAAACCAATGCCGACGACGTGAAGTACATATGTCCATAGCCGATCCGGGTGCGTACGTAGATAGCACGTGGGTCAAGAATGAGATCGCGATATTCGATAAGGATCGGCAGGTAGACAAGAACAGCAGCAGCCAACACGACATACGGCATGTACCTGATTTCGTGACGGACATTGAACGGCAACCTAAGAGAATACGACGGGAAGTAAGTATACGCCAGCGCGAGAAAAAGAAAGACCAGACTGTAGGTGGCGTAGCAAAACAGATAGGTCGATGTCTGAGCGCTGTAGCCAAAGAAGTAAATATGGATCAATTCAAATAGGTAGTAACCTGGAATGAAGGTGAAATAGACCGGCGTGAGGACGCAGAAGAAACTCTTATCTCTGTGGACAACAATCGCATAAGCGAAGAAGGCAACACCGAGAGATGTCAGGACAATCAACTCGATCATTCGTTCTCCGTTTCGAGCACCATGGCCGCTGTTTCGGTCGCGGCGATCATATCCCAGTCGGCGGCGGTTCCTTTCTTGAGATCGCGGACCACGCGCCGTCCTAAGAGTTGCTCGAGATACTTCGGCGCCAGACCTCGACCGGGACGGACCGCCCTCAGATTCCTTTCTGTAAAGATATCTCCGGCTTTCATGTCCTCCGCTACGTACAGAGAACGCCGAAACTGCAACGACTTCTTCTCGCCTTCGTTGATGCCGTACGAAACCTTCCCGAGAGATTCCCAAGCCCGCCTGGTTTCTTCAACAAGAGATTTCAGTTCGTGAGGCTCAAGCGAAAAAGCAGAATCCACACCGCCCTCCGCTCGCACCAGCGTGAAGTGCTTCTCGATTACCGTCGCTCCCAGGGCAACGCTTGCCACCGCTACTCCGATGCCCAAGGTGTGGTCGGACAAGCCGACCTGGGTGCCGAACAGTTCGGCCAGGTGCGGAATGGTCATAAGGTTTGCCTCTTTGGGCGAGGCCGGGTAACTGCTGGTGCATTTGAGCAACACTATGTTGTCGTTCCCTGCTTTGCGAAGTTCGCGCACCGTCTCGTCCAACTCCGCCACCGTCGCCATGCCGGTGGAGATCAATATCGGTTTGCCGGTCGCCGCGATTCGTCGCAGCAGCGGTATGTGGTGATTCTCAAACGAGGCTACCTTGTAGCACGGTACATCCAGTTCTTCGAGAAAATCGACGGCGGCATTGTCAAACGGTGTGCTGAAACCGATCATCCCCAACTCCCGGCAGCGATCCAGCAGCGGTCGGTGCCATTCCCAGGGCGTGTGGGCCTGCTCGTATAGTTTATAGAGCGAGGTTCCTTTCCACAGGCTGTCCGGATCGCTGATGAAGAAGTCACCCTCGTCCAGGTCCAGCGTGATAGTGTCCGCCGTGTAAGTCTGTAGTTTCAGACCATGAGCGCCCGCCCTGGCGGCAGCCTCAACAATCGCCAGTGCCCTCTCGAGCGACTGGTTGTGGTTACCGGACATCTCCGCAATGACAAACGGCGGCTGGTCCGTTCCTATTTTTCGTCCTGCAATCTCTATCTCGTTCATGTCCCACCTCGGTTTAGAAGCAGAAGTTTTCGTCCCAACTTAAACGC
>JAUWMW010000289.1 GCA_030612965.1 bacterium | reverse complement strand
GAACCAGTAGGAAGTGTCGGTAAACTCCATGTGGATGTTGAATCTGACTCTGTGAGGCAGATCAGTTATATGGTGCGACGTGAATGTATAGGTTCCTTCCCAACGGCCGACCAGTTGTTGAGGGTCGACCGGTTCTTGCCGTAAATCGGCGACAAGTTTTTGTGTGCCGATAGGTGCAAGTGGTTTGGTCGGGTTGTCCGAATTGCAGGCCGCGACTCCCACCACGAGAATGGCTAGAAGTACATACCTCATAATTCACCTCCGTTATGGGTTCACTATCGTGCTGTCTTTTACAGTTGCCGAATTCCGTCTCTACCACTAATAACGGACTTTCGTGTCTACTGTGCAATACTTTTTTCGCTGTTTGCCTTCGCCGAAAAACCTCGCCGCGCCTATTGCCAACAAAGTCAGTGTGTATTATTATTCTCCTCGTGAAAAAGTTCACGTGTGCGGTTGGTTGACGTCGCTCACGCTTCGACTTCGCTCAGGGTGAGGTTGGTGGGAGTTCGGGGTGACGGTGTGAAGCGGCCGGCAGGATCACAGGGATCCTGCCCTACTGAGATCGCCGCGCTCGTCCGCCAATGGTGGACTCGCTCGCGATGACGGAAGGGAAACGGATGGATTCCCGCCTTCGCGGGAATGACAAGGTAGAAGATGCGGGAATGACAAGTTAGAAGGCGCGGGAATGACGCCTGGGTAATACGCCCGTAGGGCGAAAAACAGGCTCGCCTGTCGAAACCACCCTTCGTCTGCGCTCAGGGCAGGCTCCGGTTTCGACCTACATGAGAGAAGAAGAGAACGTACCAATAGATCGAGAGATAGCTAATGAAAGAACTGATGTCGGGAAATGAGGCGGTGGCCCGAGGGGCGTTCGAGGCGGATGTGAAACTCGCCTCGGCCTATCCGGGGACACCGTCGACGGAGATACTCGAAACGTTGGCGGCGAAGTATCGCAGTGTTTATTCGCAGTGGTCGCCCAATGAGAAGGTGGCATACGAAGTCGGTATCGGCGCTTCGCTGGGCGGCGCGCGGGCCATGGTGACGATGAAGCATGTTGGCCTGAATGTCGCCGCTGATCCGTTTATGACACACTCGTATACCGGTGTTGGGGGTGGGTTCGTGCTCGTGTGCGCCGATGATCCGGAGATGCACTCCTCGCAGAACGAGCAGGACAACCGTCACTACGCCAAGTTTGCCCAGGTGCCGCTGTTGGAACCATCGGACTCTCAGGAAGCCAAGACGATGCTCCTGGCTGCGTACGAGATTTCGGAGGAGTTCGACACGCCGGTGTTGCTGCGGTTGACAACGCGCATCTCGCACGCCAAGGGAATCGTGGAGATTAACGATCCGATCAAGACGGAGCAGAGGAAGTTCACAAAGGACGCCGCCAAGTACGTGATGATCCCCGCTTACGCGCGCGGGCGTCACAAGGTGGTCCGGGAGCGCCTGAAGAGGTTACAGGAGTTTGTCGAGCAGTCGCCGTTCAATGTCATCGAAAACAACGGCTCGAAGATCGGCATCATCACTGGTGGCATCGCCTACCAATACACTAAGGAAGTCGCACCGGATTTGGATTACCTCAAGCTCGGGATGAGTTTCCCGCTGCCGATGAAGATGATTGCTGAGTTCGTCAAGAACCATGACAAGGTTATCGTGGTCGAGGAACTGGAACCGTTCTACGAGGATCAGATACTGGCGGCGGGGTTGAAGGTCGAAGGGAAGAAATACTTCGGTCATCGCGGCGAGTACTCGCCGTACCGGGTGGCGCAAGGCTTGAAAAAAGCCGGCGTTCTGAAAGAGATCGCCATTGCCGAGGTGCCGCCCGAAGAAAAGATGTTTCCCCGGCCACCGGTGCTCTGTCCCGGCTGTCCACATCGCGGAGTATTCATGGCGCTTAAGAAACTCAAGGTCGCGGTGACGGGTGATATCGGTTGCTACACGCTCGGCACCCTGCCGCCGCTGAACGCGCTGGACACCTGTATCTGCATGGGCGCGTCGATCGGGACTGCTATCGGCATGGAGCGGGTCGACGGTTCCAAGAAGGGGGCGGTGGCGGTGATCGGTGATTCGACGTTTATGCACTCCGGGATCACCGGATTGCTCGATGCCTGCTACAACAAGAGCAGTGTAACGGTGATTATCCTCGACAATCGCGCCACGGCCATGACCGGGGGACAGGAACATCCCGGTACCGGGCGGTCCCTGATGGGTGGCGAGGCCGGACAGGTTAACATCCCCACGCTCTGTCGGGCGCTGGGTGTCAAGCGTATCCGCGAAGTCGACGCGTACGACTACGACCAGTGCATCAAAACGATCAAAGAAGAGATGGCGGCCGACGAGCCGTCGGTAATAATTACGTCCCGTCCGTGCGTACTGATGCCGAAACGAATCATGGACGAACCATACGTGGTCGATCTGGAGGCCTGCAACGGCTGCTCGGCATGTTTCCGCATTTCGTGCCCGGCTATCGCGGCGGCGGAGGAGACAAA
Source organism: bacterium (assembly GCA_030612965.1). Classification (GTDB taxonomy): domain Bacteria; phylum Zixibacteria; class MSB-5A5; order GN15; family FEB-12; genus JAJRTA01. The sequence goes on along the minus strand of JAUWMW010000289.1, from coordinate 408 downwards.
CAAGCACGGGCATCCCAAGGCGATTATCGATGAATCGCTTTGCACCGGCTGTACCCTCTGTGCTCAGATCTGTCCGGAAGAATGCATCATTCTCAAAAGTCAATTTGTGAAAGCGTAGGTGAGAGAATGTCGAACAATGAACACAGCATACTGATAGTGGGTGTCGGTGGCCAGGGCGTCTTGCTCGCCTCCGAATTGATCTCCGAGGTGGCTATCAGAGCGGGCCTGGATGTTAAGAAATCCGAGGTCCACGGTATGGCCCAACGTGGCGGCGTAGTATCGTCGCACGTCCGCATCGGCCCCAAGGTGTTCTCGCCGACCATTCCATACGGCCAGGCCGATGTTCTGATTTCGTTCGAGCAGGCCGAGGGCTTACGGGCGGTTGATTGGATGAAGAAGGACGGGGTG
>JAUWMW010000374.1 GCA_030612965.1 bacterium | reverse complement strand
AGCGAAGTGGTGATATTGGACAGAATCCGCGAGTATTTCTTGAGCAACTCGGAGTATTGCCAGCGCATCTGGAAAGCCTTCTCCGGAAAGTCGAACAGTTCCAGCAGGGTTATCTTGTAGATTTCGTCGATATAGCGAATGACGTAGTAGGGAAACTCCGGCACGTTAGCGTCCTGTACTTCCCCTTTGCCGAGACGGTCGCGGTAGACCTCGACCTTCTCTAACATGACGGTGCCGAAGCACCACGGCGTCATGATAACGCCTAAGTTGGCGCCGTCGGTGTAGAAGCGACGAACCGTCTGAATGACCAAGTCAACGATAACACCGCGAGCACGATAATAGGCCACCGTTTCAAATGAATCCAGCGGGGTGGCGGCGATCTTCTGGTCGAGCAAGGCCCGCTCAGCCTGAGAGCGACTGTACACCATCTCCATGAACCGATAGTAGTCATCGAAATAGACTTTGTTATTCTCCGAGAGGGACATCACAAAATACCCGGAGTCATCCTTGCGAATCCGAGGTTCTTTTGATATGGCCAGTTTTTCCGGCGTGAATCCTCGTTGAAACTTGGTGTCCAGCATCTACACTCCTTCGTGGTTCGTGCGTCTGAACCTGATTGAGCATAGCCTGTGCCGATGCTCCCAAATTCGCCGGTGGGACCTCACCGAAAGCGCTATGAACGTACCACGCAACTGTTTACTAGCCTATGTGTGGCTCCTGCCCCACTCTCACGGCCGACCTGTCGATGATGCATCCAACCGACTATGATTGCAGACAGCTTCAGTATGTGTAACGGGCTGCATGGGAGGGGTGTGCAGGAAGTGCACAGGGGGTGGCCGTACCAGGCGCTGGCTTGGATGAAGTTACCAATCTCTGTTGCTTTGTGACGCTAATTGGCAACACTCGATCCTGCTTCATTGAGATCACCCAATGTCAGGACTTGGAACATCCGAAGATGAGAATCACGAGTCCGATAGGTTCCAAGTATGATGAAGCGCCTTTTCAACAGCCAGTCAGTGATTAGCAGCAGAAGCTCCCCGCCCCC
>JAUWMW010000121.1 GCA_030612965.1 bacterium | reverse complement strand
TTCCCGCGTTCGGGACTTTCCAAAAGCCCATGATATTGTGCGCGGCAGACCTCCCGGTCTGCCCGTTTGAAGGACGTACCCAGGGTAATCAAGGGGCAGACGAGGACGTCTGCCGCCCACAGCAAAGGAATAGCCGCCACCCAATAGTTTTTGGAAGATCCCGTTCGCGGGAATGACATAGGGTGAGCTTCCCCCTGTTCAGTGGACAGGTTAACAAGCATTTATCAACACCTGTTCTTCATGGTATTGATAGTTTCGTTCAAAGTCAATGGGGCTGACTGAGCCAATACTTGAATGGCGACGCCAGCCGTTGTAAAATATCTCGATATATTCAAAGATCCTCTGTTTTGCTTCCATCTTCGTTACGAATCGTTCGTGATGGATCAACTCCCGTTTCAGCGTTCCGAAGAATGACTCCATCGGAACATTGTCCCAGCAATTACCTTTGCGACTCATGCTGCCGATCATGCCGTTGGACGACACACCAGAATCCCCCGTCGGATGGGAACTTGAATTAGGGGTAGTCAGACTCGCATTCGGCTGAGCCGGGCTTGCGTTATGCCCCGATCGTGTGTAATATGCGGTCATGTCCAGGCCGCTCTTCTATCGTCAGTTTGCGTGTGACCCGCATTACAACATGGCCGTCGATGAGTGGTTGTTTGATCGGGTGCACAGCGTCCCGGGGTCGTTGTTCGTTCGCTTGTACAGTTGGGCTAAGGGAACGATCACCTTCGGGGTCAATCAGGATATGGAGCGTGCCTTCGATTCTTCCCAACTGAACGGCACACCGGTGATACGTCGCATAACCGGCGGGCGTGCTCTCTATCACGACTGCTCTGAGCTAACCTACAGCATTGCCGTCAATCTCTCCGGGTGTCACGGTCGCGCATGGGCGACGGGCAGGTCGAGCTTTTACCGCGCCGTGGCTGAGGCTCTGGCCAAATTCGTGAGAGTCATGGGCACAGACGCGGACTACTATCGCCGTTCGGCTGAGAGTAATTCGCGTTCTGATTTTTTCCACAAGGCGGCCTGTTTTGCGTCGGTTTCGCGTTATGAGGTGCTGGCCAAAGGGGGGAAGATCGTGGCTTCGGCGGCGCGCCAAATTGGGGACACCATCTTGCAGCACGGATCAATCAAACTCGACGGCGTGGCTTACCATCCGGCGCTCTATTGCCCGACGGCTGACGGCCTCTCGCAATCGGTTTGTTTGCAGCCGCTTAGCGGCCCGCGTTGGGAACTGGCGTGTGATATCTTCCCCAATGTGCTTGGTCGCCATCTCGGCATTGACCTGTGGCTGAGCGAGTTCGACCTTCAGGAGTCGGCCGAGTTGGAAGGCCGAGCCAGGTTTGTCCGTGAAACAGCTCTTAGGCAGAGGATTTTATTAAACAGTTGACCACTTTCGGGAGTCTATGGGTGTGGCGCAAGACGTTGCGGCAGGCAACGGTTGACGGGAAAAACCGCTTGACTTTGCCGGCGTCGATGAGGTATTATAGTTGCTTGAAAGCGGATTCCGGTCTGGACGATATGTCCCGGGAATCCTTGGATTTTGGAGACTTCAGGCGGACCAGTAGGTAACGGATCAGGACTGAATCGTCCGATTCTCTCACCGAACAGAGTCGGCTTGGAATTTGACATTATTGGTTGGGAAACAAGTAGAGTCGTCTCTGCATATATCGTAGGAGGAATGGTAATGCCTTTCGGGCCCAGGAAGTTTTTGATTTCGTTCGTGGTCCTGGTGCTGGCAATAGCGATCGGGCCAGTGAACCTTTACGCAGCGGCTGCGGGACAGATCAAGGGGACTATCACTGACAAAGAAACCGGCGAGTTGGTTCCCGGTGCATCGGTCATGGTTGTTGGCCTTGAGGGGGTCGGTGCAATGACCGACTTCGATGGCAAGTTTATCATCCGCCGCATGGAGCCGGGCAAGTACACCGTGCGCATCACGCACCTCAAGTACAACACTCTGCAGGTCACCGATGTCGAAGTCAAGTCTGATCTGACTGTTGAGGTGACCCAGGCGCTGGAGAAAAAGATCGCTGAGTTGGACAGAACCATCACTGTCAGAGGTAAACGGGACATTATCGACAAATTCCAGACCTCCAACCAGGTCACCATCTCTAAAGAACAGATTTTGTCTCAGCCGGTCACTTCGGTGGATGAGTTGCTGACGCAGGTAGCCGGTGTGGTTACCAACGCCTCCGGTGATATCTTCATCCGCGGCGGTCGCGCCGGCGAGGTTGCGTACATCCTTGATGGTGTGCCGATCGGCGATCCGCTGGGTGGTCTGGGAGAGGTGGGCGCCAATCTTTCGTTGGTTTCCGGTTCGATTCAGGAGTTCACGGTGATTAAGGACGGGTTTGATCCGGAGTATGGCAACGCCCTTTCCGGTATTGTCAGGATCACTACGCAAACCGGATCGAGAGACAACACCCGGATTAACATGCAGTTCATCACCGACGATTTCGGCAACGAGTCCCTTAACAAGTACTCACGTAACAACGACTTCGTGCACTTCTCCGTAAGTGGTCCGGACCCGATCTTCAAGAACAAGATTCTTCCGGCTTTGGGTTTGAACTACATGGAGGATAAGGAGCTTACGTACTACTTCTACGGTGAGGTGGACAAGGATGACGGTATCTATCAATACGAATCTTACGACACGCCGATAACTCGTCGGAACTACGGATCGTTCAACCTTCTTGGGTTTGACATTCCGGAGCGTAAGAACAACAAGTACTCCTATGTGAGCAACCTCAGATTCCGCCCCTTGCAGAATTTGAGGTTTATCCTCTCGTACAGAAACACTCAGACGCGGTGGACTCATTTCAATTGGAACTATCGTTACTCACCTAACACTGCACCGGTGCAGTCGAATCGCTGGGAGATATTGTCGCTGGAGGTTTCGCAGTCTGTCTCCCGTAACGTTAGCTACGAGGCGGTTCTGTCTTATTCGAAGAACAGCCTGACCCGTAAGCCGGGTGATCCCAACAATCCGGGACATGGACTGGACCCCGACAAATTCCGTCTGAACTCGGAGTGGGAGGACTTTGAGGATCGTAACCACAATGGTGTTTATGATGCCCCGGAACCGATCATCAACCTGTTCCCGGACACGGCTGTCTACGGATTCGATTTCACCGGTCCCGCCTATACTTTCGGTGAGGAGGGGCTCTGGGAAACCAACCAGCAGGGCGGTTTCGCCTTTCCATCTGATTTCCGTTTTAATGACAACGGTATTATCGACAACCTTGAGGGTGAGCCGTTTATCGACCTGAATGGGAACGGCGTCTGGGACGAGGGAGATTTCCTCAGGGATAAGAACGGTAATGGGTTGCTCGACGGTGATCGTATCAGCTACATCAACAACCGTCTGCCCGAGCCGTACATTGATGGTGATTCGATCGTAGGTGAGGATTTCACCGATATTAACGGCAACAACATCTATGATCCCGGCATCGACCTGTTTATCATGTCGGTCGGTGATGATAACCAGGACCTCAACGACAATGGTAAGCACGACGGTCCGCTGGATCGCTGGGAGCCGGGTATTCCGTACATAGACCGGAACGGCGACGGCATCTACAACCGTCGTAATGAGCGTTACGATCAAGGCGAACCGTTTACCGATGTGAACGGCAACGGTCGCTATGATTACGGTGGTTCTAAAAACTTCCTAAACCCAGGCAATTACGACGAAACAGCAATGTGGCACTATCACAACACGAACACCTATCGGTTGGAGGCCAAGGTGTTCTGGCAGTTGGGCTCTCACGAGCTCAAGGGTGGTGTTGCGATGCAGGCCAACGAATACGACTACGAAGAAATCGAAAAACCGTACTATCCTTACAGTGGACGCGACGACGGGGGGCCATACCCGGGGCGCGGCTCTTTCCGGGATATGTTCCATTATGAGCCGTACCAGGGTACGGTGTACTTCCGCGATAAGCTGGAGTACGGATCGATGATCGCGTCGCTGGGTTTCCGGTGGGATTTCTTCCTGCAGGATCGCTATGGTTTGGTGGAAGTGGCCAAGCAGGATGATCTGGGCTCCGGTGTGATCCTGGGTGACCGTCAGAAGTTCTCACCGCGTATTGGTTTCTCCTATCCGATCTCCGACAAGGCCAAAATCCACTTCAACTACGGGCACTTCTTCCAGCTTCCTTTACTTGAGCGGATGTACCGTCGGAATACTTCCTCGGTGGCTCAGAACGTTGTAATCGGTAACTATAACCTCGATTATCAAAAGACCATTCAGTATTCGTTTGGTGTCAAGTACGCGATGTCTGAGAACTATTCGCTGGATGCCCAAGGCTATTTCAAGGACGAATTCGATAAGATTAACTCTGCGCAGGTTCGGGTTGGTGGTTTGACGCGTCAGCAGTATCAGAACAGCGACTATGGCCGCAGCCGTGGTTTTGAATTCACTCTCGAAAAGCGAGGCGGCGGTTATGTCAATGGTCAGTTGAGTTACACCTATGCTTTTGCATTCGGCAAGGCGTCGCAGACTAACCAGAACTACATGAGCGACTTCGAACTCTCACGTGAGCCTCTCTCCGAGTCGGCACTCAATAACGATGTTCGGCACCGTATTAGCGGCAATATTCAGGTGTTTGTACCCAAGACGGTCAAACCCCGCCTGTTCGGTTTGCCCATCCCCAACGGCTGGACGCTGGCTCTCAATTGTGTAATCGAGAGTGGGCGTCCTTTCACTCCTGACCGGTCGTACCCGAACCTGTCGTTGACAACCGGTGAGGACATCCAAACCAACTCTATGCGCAAGCCGGGTATTTTCAATATCGACGTCCGTTTCGCCAAGGATTTCGAGTTCATCGGGGTCGATTACAGTGTGATTATGTGGATAGAGAATGTCTTTGACAGCCGCAATGTCAATACAGTTTACAACAAAACTGGTCGACCTGATACCCAGCAGAATCAGAGTCAGGTCATCAAGGGAGGCACGCCCTACGACCTAAACCCATCCAACTGGGATTACGGTCGGCAGATCCGCCTGGGACTTGAGGTGAACCTGTAAGCAGCTCAACGTAAAGAATAGATATGAATGACACAATAGATGAGGATGAAATGCTTCTGAAACATAATAGATCGCTGTCACTGAGACCGCCCAGGTATTTTAGAACAGCGCTTCTCGGACTGGTATTGCTCTGTATTGGCGTCGCCTGGATGCCTCACAACGCCATGGCTCAGGCCAAAGTAGGCACTACCGGCGCCCAGTTCCTGGAGCTTGGCGTCTCGGCGCGGGCGATGGGTATGGCGGAGGCCTTTACGGCGGTCACGGACGACATCATGGCGGTATACTACAACCCGGCCGGTCTTACCTCGCTCTACGGCCGTGAGGTGGCATTCACTTACATCGACATGCCGGCCGATGTCGGCTACGGTTTCGGTGCTGTTGGTCTGCCGCTGGAATCAATCGGCGGTGTCCTGGGGATAAGCGCGTACGGCTTGTCCTCCGGTGAGATGATCGAACGCACCTGGAACAAGGGCCAACAGGAGGGCACCGGGCGGACTTTCGGATGGAACGACTTCGCTATGGGTGTTAGCTATGGCCGGTATCTGACCGACCGTTTTTCGGTGGGTTTCACGGTCAAGTTTATCGGTCAATTCGTTCACGATTACAGCGCCAGCGGCTGGTGTGCTGATGTCGGCACTATGTACGACACCGGCCATCGCGGCTTCAGGATCGCCATGATGATCAGTAATTTCGGGCCGGATATGACCATGATCAGCCAGTCCTATCCGTTACCGATCAACTTCAGATTCGGTGGTTGCATCAACCTGGTTGAACAGGCGGATCACTTGGTGACCTTCGCGGCCGAGGGTTCCCATCCCTCAGACAACCTCGAGAAGTACAACACCGGTTTGGAATATACCTTTCGGGACCGTTTCTCACTGCGCGGGGGGCACCGCTTCAACTATGATGAAGACGGCTTCACGGCCGGCGGCGGCCTTGCCTTGCCGTTTGGAGAAGAGAGTGAGATTCGTATCGATTACGCCTTCCAGGATTTCGGAATCCTGACGCAGGTTCACCGTTTCAGTATGGCCTTTGCGTTTTAGACAGAGAGTACCAGATAATTATGAGGAATCAAATCAACAAAGTAAGAATAGCAGCAGTGCTGCTGGCGTTGGCCGCAGTGCTCATAGTGTCGGTAGTACTCACTGTCGGGTGTACAAAACGATTGGACGGCGAGATTACCGCAAACGAGAAACCGGTCGTCTACTTTGTCAATATCCCACCCGAAGGACACAGGTTTTCACGTAACCCGGAGGTTCACTGGGTCGGCACCGACCGCGACGGGTTGATCGCCTATTTCCGTTACCATGTGGTTACGGCGGGTGATTTGGGTGGACTAGACCCGATGGATTACATCTCGACGGTTCCAAACAGTGCTTGGATCAGGCTTGATGTCGACCCGAAGGGGCCGGACCCGATGACGTCGAATATCGTCTCAATGTCGGCTGATCTCACTGATCCGGTACTGACGTACGTGGATCAATACGTCTTCCTGCAGGCGTATGATGAGGAAGGGCTCGGTTCCGATATCATTTACCGGCTGTTCTCTCGCAACGACCATCCGCCGACCTCATTTGTCTGGGGTTTCTGGCCTACTGATACACCGTTTGTGAATTCGATAAATCCGGGTGGGATTATCACTGGTGTCAGGTTGCGCTGGCAAGGCGATGATCCGATTGACTACCCTACTGATCCGCCACCGTTTGAATTCGACTGGCGACTCTACGGTCCGTACTTCACTGAGGAAATGCAGGTCATCCGAGATTCCTTTATGACGCGTGTTTATGTCACTAACGACGGGAGTATATATCGAATTGGTGACACGGTGATCCGGTGCGATACTTTCTTTGTTGATGGCGGTCTCGAAGAGGAATGTGATACTCTGATCGTGATTGATTCCATTTTCGATACGCCTTTTGGCGCTATGGAACCGTACATGAGAATCGATGATCCGGA
>JAUWMW010000021.1 GCA_030612965.1 bacterium | reverse complement strand
TGGAGCCAAGGGGGATCGAACCCCTGACCTCTTGACTGCCAGTCAAGCGCTCTCCCAGCTGAGCTATGGCCCCGTAACGGCGCGTATTCTACCACTATTTTCGGCGCCTGTCAACCGAATTATTACCGGCAAGTCACTTCCAGGCTGTCCCAAAAGCTGCTGTTCCAGTGGTTCCTTCGACATCCGGAGGAGGTCGTGAGAACCGCCGGTTTCTTAAGCGTACTCTCCACAACCGTTTGGAAAAGATCGTCGGGTCACAATCCGCCTGGGTGGATCAGGACCCGACGAAACGGATTTGCGAGACAACCTCACTTCCGCCGTCCCACTCGTTTGTGCCCGCGTGATCTTCAGATCGCAGGACTCTGAGCCGGACAGCGATCACAGAAATGCAAAGAGGGCGGATTGGGAGAATTCGAGCACGTGATCCGGGAAGAAGCCCAACCCCAGGGTGCCGACGACAGTTATGAACAACACGACCATAATCGCCGGCGAGTATGGCGCAGGTGCGAACGTCCCTTCGAATGTCTCGAAGTAACTCGTCTTGACGATGCGCAAGTAATAGTACACCGACAAAAACGAATTCATCACGGCGATCACTGTCAAGAGAATGTACCCGGACTTGACCGCAGCCGAGAAGATATAGAACTTGCCCAGGAAGCCGACTGTGGGTGGAAATCCGGCCAGCGCAAACATGAACAAGGCCAGCACGGCCGACAGGTAAGGCGCGGAGCTTGACAGCCCGGACAATTCGGAGAAATCGGATTTGCACCCAGAGCGCGTTTCCAAAAGCACGATGACCGCAAAAGCGCCGAGATTGAACATGGTATAGGCAACCAGGTAAAACACAGCCGCCGAGATGGCATCGTTCCCGCCGACACACAACGCCACGAGAATGTACCCGGCATGTGCAATCGATGAGTACGCCAACATGCGTTTGACGTTGTTCTGACGCAGCGCAAGAACATTGCCAACCGTCATAGTCAGCACCGCAAGCACCCAGAAGAGCTCGGTCAACATCCCCATCTGCTCAAACCCGAAAAGGAATACCCGCAGCATCACCGCGAAGCCTGCCGCCTTGGGACCAACCGAGAAGAACGCCGTCACCGGCGTGGGCGCACCTTCATAGACATCAGGCACCCAGGCATGGAACGGCACCGCCGCGATTTTGAAGCTGAAGCCGATCAGTATCAAGGCCGCGCCGGCGTATAGGTAGTTCTGGAAGTTCGAGACGATGAAGCTATAATCGGCCACGATCTGTCGCAGGTCGGTCGTTCCCGAAGCTCCGAACACGAAGGCTATTCCCAGGAGCAGGAAAGCGCTGGCGAAAGCGCCCATAATGAAGTACTTGATGCCGGCTTCGTTTGATGCCAGCGACCGGCGCGCATAGCCGGCCATCACATACAGCGGCACCGACATGATCTCCAACCCGAGAAACATCACCAGTAGATCGGTGGTGTTGGCCATCACCATCATACCCATCGTCGACACCAGCAAGAGCGCGTAGAACTCCGGACTGCTGATCCGTTTGACCAAGAGAAAGCGATGCGCGATCAGCAAGGTCAACGCCGCCACTACGAGGAACAAGAGTTTGAAAGCAGTTCCGAAATCGTCGCATGTGATCATGCCGAAGAATCCGGACATCTGGTTGCCCCACTGCTGAAGAGCGAAGTAGAATGATACCGCTATGCCCACCAACGCAACCAGTGGCGCCAGACGCGCCAGATGCCGCTGAAAGGCTGTCAGAAGAATCAGAAAAGCCGCCGCAAGTAACGAAATCTCTGAATAGATGAGTTCGAAATTTATCGATGCTGATGTAAAATCCATCATCTTTTCATATTCCAGGGCGACGACCTCGTCGCCCGCAGTTTAGAATCCTCAGCCGCCACCGAACCCGATTTTTACGTCGTCGCCCTCGACGATCACCGGCACGATCCGCTGCCCGTTGGTTATATCCAGCACTTTCTCTTTAGCCCCAGCCTCAGCGAATACGTCAATCTCGTCGAACACCACGCCCTGTTCCGTATAGTGCTTTTTGGCGGCGGCGCAGTACGGGCAGCCTTCCTTCGTATAGATGGTCACCTTAGACATGATTCATCCCCTTGCGTCAAGCCACACCTCGCCCTGGTCGGGTTCTCCGACTGATGCACAACCTTCTGTATCTGATATTGCTCGTCCATCCTCACCGTCTGAGCACGGCTAACGTGTTGAAGCACCTGCTTGACAGCCGGCTCAATGCGTTCCAACAGCGGCTGAGGGTAGATACCTATCCCGAAAACCAGCAAGACGAGCGGTACCATTATGAGCTTCTCACGCCAACTGAGGTCGTTGAGCTTCTCATTCTCCGGTTTGGTCACTTTGCCGAAAATAACCCGCTGATACATCCAGAGCATGTAACAGGCCGACAGAATCACGCCGCTGGCTGCAATGATACCGTAGACACTGTTCGCTTTGAAAACACCCAATAGTATCAGGAACTCACCCACGAATCCATTGGTAAGAGGCAGTCCGATTGAGGACAAAGTGATGATCATAAAGACGGCGGCAAAGAAAGGCATCACCTTAGCTAAGCCACCGAACTCCGAAATCATCCGCGTATGCCGTCGTTCGTAAATCATTCCAACGAGCAAGAACAGCGCACCCGTGGAGATGCCGTGGTTGATCATCTGCAACACCGCACCCTGCAAACCCTGAAAATTCAGAGCGAATATGCCGAGCATCACAAAGCCCATGTGCGAAACGGACGAGAAGGCCACCAGTGATTTGACATCCTTCTGCACCATCGCAACCAGCGCTCCATAGATGATCGCAATCAAACTGAGCACGCAGATGTACGGCAGGTATGTCATGGTAGCATCCGGAAACATCGGCAGACAGATACGCAGAAAGCCGTACGTCCCCATTTTAAGAAGCACGCCAGCAAGTATGACGGAGCCGGCGGTCGGCGCCTCGACGTGAGCATCAGGCAGCCAGGTATGGAACGGCCATAATGGTACTTTGATCGCGAAGGCCAGAGCAAAGGCACCAAACAGCCAGAGTTGCTCGCGGTATGGAATCGGCATGGAGAGCAGCTTCATCATGTCAAATGAGTACTCCCCGGAGAAGGCTTGATACTGAAAAAGTATGTAAAGGATAGCAACCAGCATCAGCAATGAACCGAACATGGTAAAGAGCACGAACTTAATAGCCGCGTAGATACGTCGCGGTCCGCCCCATACGCCGATCAGGAAATACATCGGGACCAGCATCACTTCCCAAAAAACGTAGAACATGAACAGATCGAGCGCACAGAAGACACCGAGCATGCCTGTCTCCAGGAGCAGCATCGAAATGAAGAACCCCTTCACACCTTTCGTTATCGATCGCCATGAACATAGAATGGACAGCACACTGAGAATCGTGGTCATCACGATCAACACGAGAGAGATGCCGTCGATCCCCATATGATAGTGAATACCAAACGATACAATCCACGGCAGGTTCACCTCGAGTTGCATACCATTGGCCATCGGGTCAAACATCGACCAGAGCATGAACGACAGCAGCATCGTGACAAAAGAAATGATCAGGCTCACGGCTTTGATGCTGTCGTGTCGTTCCTTGGGAACCATTAGCAGCAGAAGCACACCGATGGTCGGGAAGAACGTTATTAGTGTCAGTATGGTATCTTCCATCACCTAACCAAATAGCATCAAGGCTAAAATTACCACCACCCCGGTCACAAATACGGTGGCGTAGGTTCGGACGCGCCCGGTCTGACCGGTGCGCAACAACTGAGAAATATCGGAGTAGACCGTGGCCAGGCCGTTGAGGAGTCCATCGATAAACAAAACATCGACTATTCTCCACAGGAACTTGGACCCGTTGACCAGCGGTCGCACCACCACGGCGCCGTATATTTCATCGACGTAATATTTGTTCAGCAAGATGCGATGCACGCCGCTCAATCTTTCACGCATCTGTGTGGCTAGCTCGGGCTTCTGATGGTAGAACTTCCGCGCCATGAAGATGGCAATCAGGACCAACGCCACCGAAGCGAACATCAGACCTAACTCGAGTCCGGTGTCCCCTCCTCCGGCCGCCAAAGCATGAGATGCCGCTTCCTGTGAGGCGCCCGCCATCACCGGCTCAAGCCAGTGCTCGAAGTGATTGGTCACGCCGAACAAATGCGGCATGCCCACGAAGCCACCGATCACCGACAGCACGGCCAGCGCCATCAGTGGCACGGTCATCGACTTCGGCGATTCATGCAAGTGCTTGCGCGTGTGGTCGTCCATGCGCTCCCGACCGTGGAAAGTCAGATAGATCAGACGGAACATATAGAAAGCGGTCAAACCGGCCGTAACGAAACCAATCACCCACAGCAGCGGGTGACCATACGGCGACGAGAACGCCTTCCACAGTATTTCATCCTTTGAGAAGAAACCGCTGAACCCCGGTATTCCAGAGATAGTCAGGGTGGCGATCAGCATGGTGGCATACGTAATCGGGACGTACTTCTTGAGGCCGCCCATTTTTCGCATGTCCTGTTCGTTCGACATGGCGTGAATGACGGAACCGGCGGCCAGGAAGAGCAGCGCCTTGAAGAAAGCGTGAGTCATCAGGTGAAATATCCCGGCCGTGAAAGAAGCCACGCCGCACGCCAGGAACATATATCCGAGCTGGCTGACCGTAGAGTAGGCCAGCACACGTTTGATATCGTTCTGAGCCAGACCGATGGTTGCTGCAAACAACGCTGTCGCGCCACCGACGATCGCTACCACCATCAGGGCGTCCGGCGCCATAAGGTACAGCACATTGCTGCGCGCAATCATGTAAACACCGGCGGTGACCATCGTGGCCGCATGAATCAGGGCCGACACCGGCGTGGGACCTTCCATAGCGTCCGGCAACCAGACAAACAGTGGTATCTGCGCCGACTTACCAATGGCGCCGACAAACAAGAGCAGGCAGGCTGCTGTGATCAGCGCGCCCCCGGCCACGAACATCTCAGGAGCCGTCTGCATCACCGTCCTGAAGTCCAGCGAACCAACTTGCCAGAAGACGATGAACATACCGATCAGAAAACCGAAGTCGCCGATTCGATTGACGATGAACGCCTTCACACCGGCATCCGACGCCGACTGTTTTTCGTACCAGAACCCGATCAGTAAGTACGAACACAGCCCCACACCTTCCCAACCAACGAACATGAACAGGTAGTTGTCGGCCAGGACCAACACCAGCATGGAGAACATGAACAGGTTCATATACGTGAAGTACCGCCCGAAGCACGGATCGCGGTGCATATAGCCGATTGAGTATATGTGGATCAGGAAGCCGACACCGGTAACTACGAGAATCATCACGGCTGAAAGCGGATCCAGCAGGAATCCAATGTTGGCGTGTAATGATCCGGCTGAAATCCATGGGAAGAGGACCTGCTCTATCACTCGTGCCTCGGCGGGGAGTCCCTTCAGTTCGAAAAACAGCAACAAAGACACGATGAACGACAACCCGACCGTGGTGCAAGCCACGAACGAAACCACTGGTCGCGGCAACCGACCCAGCAGGAGACCGTTAATCAGGAAACCTGCCAGCGGCAGAATCGGCACCAGGTACAAGTACTCAAACATACAGCTTCTTACCTACCACTTCAAAATGCTGAATCGGTCGATGTTCATAGTTTCGCGGTTGCGATAGATCGTTATCAGCATAGCCAATCCTACCGCCGCCTCGGCTGCTGCTACCGTCAGCACAAGAAAAACAATCACATGGCCGTCGACCACATTCAGGGCTCGTGAGAAGGCGATAATGGCAAGGTTGGCGGCATTCAACATCAACTCGACACACATGAAGAGTATGATTATGTTGCGTGAAATCATCACGCCGACAGTGCCAATACCGAAAAGCACCACCGCTACAATCAGGAAGGCCGGGATCGTTACCATTTAACCATGCACCTCATCAACGGTCTGCTCCTCGACCGGATCGTCATCGTCACTCCCATCTGTTTCTGTCACCGCAGCACGACCGGCCATTACCACCGCTCCAACAATCGCCGCCAGCAACAGGATCGATGCCAGTTCGAACGGATAGAGGTATTTCATAAAGATCAGTTCCGCCACGACTTTGACCGAGCCAAACTCACCTGCCGCCGACTGTATACCGGTGCTGCCGGACTCAGGGAACACTCCACTCCACACTACAAAACCCAACTCAAGCACAAACAGGCCGGCCACCACAAACTTCGTAACTGTGCTGACCGGCGGCGATCCGGGACCAAGATCTTCTCTTCCGCGCAGGTTCAACAGCATGATAACAAACAGGAACAGCACCATGATCGCCCCGGCATATACTATTATCAGGACGGCGCCAAGGAACAAAGCCCCGAGTTGTATGTACAGTACCGCCTGGGCCACCAGCGACACGATCATGTACAAGACCGAAGCCACCGGGTTGCGCTGGCCGATCATCATCACGGCGCCGAACACGGCCACCACGGCTGAAATCGCAAATATGATCGTGTCGAGGTTCATTTCGTCTTGTCCGTCACTCCATACACTCTTCGAACCCGCCGGTAAATCCGCTTGAAGGGATTGTCCTGACGCGGGTGCGGCACCAACATCTGCTCTCTGGTCCAGATGAACGAGTCGCGCTGGTAATCAGAAAACTCATAGTCCTGTCCCAGGAAGATCGCTTCTTCCGGACAGGCTTCCTCACAGAAGCCGCAGAAAATGCACCGCAGCAGGTTTATCTCATACATCTTTGCCCGTCGTTCACCATTTTCCGTTTGCTCCGGTTCCATGTAAATGGCGTCAGCCGGACAGGCGGCGGCACAAAGACCACAGCATACACAGCGCTCGGTACCGTCATCGTAGCGCTCCAGATAATGTCGTCCCCGATAACGCGGCGCCATTGGTTTCTTGCGCGCTGGATAATCAAGCGTCACCGGCCTCTTGAAAAGATGCTTCAGGGTCACAACGAAACCCAACGGCATCTTGAAGATGACATGTCCGAACGCTTTTAAGATCTCTTTCATCGCAACAATGCCTTTAACCGTAACATCACAACATCACCAGGGCCGCCGTTACCATCGTGTTCAACAACGCCAACGGGAACAGTACTTTCCACCCGAAGGCCATCAACTGATCATAGCGGAACCGAGGGAACGTCGCCCGTAACCAAATATAGAAAAACATGAACAAAAATACTTTCAGAATAAACCACACCACCGGCGGCAAGTAAGGACCCTGCCAACCGCCGAAGAAGAGCGTCGCTCCCACCGCCGACACCGCCAGCATGTTGGCGTACTCGCCCATGAAGAACATAGCGAATCGCATTGAAGAATACTCGGTGTGGTATCCGCCCACAAGTTCAGACTCGGCCTCGGGCATGTCAAACGGCAGACGGTTGGTCTCTGCGATAGCGCAGGTAAGATACAGTATGAAGCCCAACGGTTGCCTCCAGATGAACCAGTCACCGACCGAGGCCTGCTGCTCGACCAATTCGCGAAGCGACAGCGTGTTGGCCACTAGAATGACCCCGATAATCGACAGGCCGTAACCAACCTCATACGAAATCATCTGCGCCGTAGACCGAATACCGCCCATCAGCGAATACTTGGACCCCGATGACCAGCCGGCCAGGACGATGCCGTACACCCCCAGCGAGGTGACGGCAAGAATAAACAGAATACCGATGTTCAAATCCGACCCGACCATCTTGATCTGCCGACCGCACAATTCGATGTCGGCGCCGAACGGCACCACTATGAACGTCAGAAGCGCCGGGACAAACGAAACCAAAGGCGCCAGACCCCAGGTTATCCGCTCGACACGATTGGGGACGATGTCCTCTTTGAAGATGAGCTTAACGGCATCGGCAATAGGCTGCAAAAGGCCATAGGGTCCTGCGTAGGTTGGTCCCACACGATGTTGCAGCCTGGCGACGACTTTTCGCTCCATGTAGGTGGCATAGGCACAGCCGGTCAGAACTACCGCCATGATTACCACGACCTTGAGCGATGATATGAGAACGATTTCCCACATGCCGTTACTCGTCCACCTTGCTTATTTTCACTCGGTCCACACGAATCCTGCGCCTCAAGAGCGAGGTCACCTGGGTGGCATAAAAATTCCGCGGTATCTTCACCGTGTCGTCCTTGATCCAACTCGATATCTTCACCGGCAGGATCACTTTGCCGCTCTCCGATTCCACTCGAACAGGATCGCCGTCGGTAAGCTTATACTCACCCGCCACACCAGGAGAAAGCTCAATATAGGCCTCACCGACAAAGTTGGCAAGCGAGGGAGCTTTCTCACTCAAGTGGCCAAAGTGATGCGGATCATCCATCACAAACAATGGATGGCGATACTCTTCAATCGGAGGAACGTTATTCGCCCGCACCTCCAGGAATTTGTCCGGCAGTGATAAATCCTCTTCCACTTTCAAGAGACGTTCCACTTCGGCACGAAGATCGTCGGTCGACTCACACAGCGTGACACCAAACTTCTCAGCCACTTCATGGACGATCTCAAACCCCGGTCTGGACTGACCAATCGGCTTCAGTGCCGTCTGCGTCGTTTGGGTTCTGCCTTCGAGATTGATATACGATCCGTCGTACTCAGCCCAGGAGGATAGCGGCAACACAACGTTGGCCAGGGCGGTTGTTTCAGTCTCGAACAGATCGCACGCAACCACGAAATCCAGCTTCTCAATACTTGCCTTTGCGAACGCTCTGTCCGGATAGAGCATCACCGGATTGGCGCCGAGTATGAAGAGCCCGTCGATCTCTTCCTTCATCATCAGGGCCAGCATGGCATCGGTGTTGTGCGCCTCAGAATCAGGGAAGTTTCCCCACAGGGTTTTCAACTCTTTCCTGATGCGATCACGCGGCGCCGGCATCAAACCGAGTTGTTCAGCACCCCGCGAATTAGCATAGTAGGCCGGCACCGCCAATTGGCCCTTCTGCCTCACTCCCAACAGACGGTCGAGGTTAGCCACAGCCGCTGCGATCTGTTCCCGTTCGATGCAACGTGTCACCAATTCACCGATCATAAAGGTCACCTTGCGACCTTCGGCGACCGCGCGAGCCACTGTCATCAGGTCATCCGGCGACACCCCGCAAGCAGTCGCCGCTTCAGCCAACGTTGATGGTTCAATCACCTGCTTCAGTTCCGCTGCCGCTGAGGCATCGACGAGGTTTCCCTCCATCGCCGCAAGGCAAAGTCCGTTAATCAACAACTCGTCCGTGCCTGCTTTGTATACTAACTCAAGTTCGGCCACGTCGGCTGACTTGACCGCGTACGGATTGATCGAGAATATCCTGGCGCGTCCGGAATTGTACGCCTTACGCAGTCTGAGATACTCGTTGCGATGCTCGTTGATCATGTCGCAGCCGAAGACGACGACCACATCAGAATCGTCGATATCGGCAATGGAAAACTTCTGACGACACAGCGCGCCGAAAACAGACTCGCCGCCCGGGAGCATCTTGTAATCCTGACGGAAGTCGATATTGTTTGAGTTCAGAACGGTTCGGAAGAATTTGGCGAAACAGTAAAGCGAATCGTTGTCAAGATTCGGCGCGGCCAGACCACCGATACAGACCCCTCCCTTTTTCTCTTTGATCGCGGAAAAGCGTTGGTGGATGATACCAAGAGCTTCATCCCAGCTTGCTTCAACCTGCTTGCCATCTTTCTTTACCAACGGTGTTTTCAACCGCTCCGATGAGTTCACCATCTGGTAACCATACCGCGTCACATCAGCCAGCCAACCGTCGTCGATGTCGTCATGGCACGACGACTGCACTCGGTAAATATGGTTCTTGTGCGGATCCTTGTAGAATAGGATATGGGTCCCGGAACTGGTGAAGTTGCATATAGAGGAAACCGTCTCAGTCAGCCAGACCCGAATCTTGTAGCGCCACTCCTCACTGGTCAAGGCGCCCACCGGGCAGATCTCGGTTAGATTGCCGGAGAACGGATTGGCTACCTGTATTCCGGGCGCGGGCCTTATCTCGGCCATGTTGCCACGTTCGTAAACACCGAGGTCGTACTCTCCAAAAGCTTCCTTGTTGGCACGAACACATTTGTAACAAAGGACACAACGATTGCGGTTAAGGATGATCTCCGGCCCGATCTTGAGATCATCGAAAGTAGTCGTCATGCCGTCGTCGACGAAACGGTTCTTCCGGAAATCAAACCGGCTGTCATCGATACCGTGCGCCACGACTAGATTCTGAAGCGTGCACTCCCCACCTTTGTCACAGGTAGGACAATCAAGGGGGTGATTGAGCAATTGGAATTCCAGCACCGCCCGACGACCTTTCAACACCTTGTCGCTGTTGGTTCGGACGACCATGCCGTCCATAGCCTCAGTTGCGCAGGACACTTCCAGCTTGGGTCGCTTCTCGATCTCAACGTAGCACATGCGGCAGGCGCCGACCGATTTCAACTTGGGATGCCAACACAAAGTGGGTATCTCAATACCCATCTCCTTAGCGGCGATCAGAACAGTGGTGCCCTTGAGCACGGTCGTCTCACGACCATCGATAGTAAGTGTCACCGTGTCGGGCTTCGTTTCAGCCGGAGCGTTCTTTTTGGTATTTTCCGCCATACTACATCACGCTAAAAGGCAAACTCCGATTTCACGAGACACTTCTTCTGGTCGATGTGGTACTGCCACTCATCGCGCCAGTGCTTGATCGCGGACTGGATCGGCATCACAGCCGCATCGCCAAGCGGACAAACCGTGTGGCCCATAATATTCTCGCAAAGTTCCTCGATCTTCTCGATATCGCCGGGTCGACCCTGACCCGCCTCGATACGACTAATGATCTTCTCCAGCCAACCGGTTCCTTCGCGACAAGGGGTACACTTGCCGCACGATTCATGCCGATAGAAGTGGATCAGCTTTTTGATCGCCCAGACGATGCATGTGTCTTCGTTGAACACAATGACCGCCCCGCTGCCTAACATAGATCCGGCTTCGACCAGCGACTCGTAGTCGAGCTTGACGTCAATCATGTCCGGCGTGAGAAACGGCGTCGATGATCCACCCGGTATGACGCCTTTGAGTTTTCTGTCGCCGCGGATGCCGTTGCCGTAAGCGGGGTCGTAGATCAGTTTCTTGAGCGAGAAACCCAACTCGACCTCGTAGTTTCCCGGTCGGTTAACATGACCGCTCAGGGAGAAAATCTTCGTGCCCGTCGACTTCTCAGTACCCAGCGAACTATACCATTCGGCGCCGCGGTTGATCACGTGCGGCACCGTGGCCAGACTTTCGACGTTGTTCACGATCGTCGGACAGGCGTAGAGCCCGGCGATGGCCGGGAAGGGCGGTCGAATCCGCGACATGCCGCGCTCGCCCTCCAGCGAATTCAACAGCGACGTCTCCTCACCACATATATAAGCGCCGCCACCGGTGTGCACAATCATGTCGAGGTCATAGCCACTGTCGTAAATGTTTTTGCCCAGATGCCCACGAGCATACGCTTCTTCCTTCACCTTTTCCATCATCTCGGCGCAGTGTCCGAACTCACCTCGGATGTAGATGAACATCAGATGACACCCGATGGCGTACGCCCCAATCGCCATACCTTCGATGATACCATGGGGGTCGCGTTCCATCAGCACCCGATCTTTGCAGGTGCCCGGCTCCGACTCGTCGGCGTTGCAGATCAGATAATGCGGCTTGGTGGAGTCTTTGGGTACAAAACCCCATTTCACACCGGTCGGGAACCCGGCGCCGCCTCGACCGCGGAGGCCGGACTTCTTGACCTCTTCGATCACTTCAGCCGGAGACATCGTACTCAGCACTTTCTTCCAGGCTTGATAGCCACCGTGCATCTCATACGTTTCAACCTTAGGCTGATCCGGATCCTCAACATACTTAAACAGATGCAGCTTCTCACTTTCGGCTGCCTCTTTCGCGTTGGTGATGACCGGAGAGTAGAACGTCATGCCTCCGACCTCAACTGCTGAAGGATTGCATCAACCTTTTCCGGCGTGAGGTTTTCATAGTAGTCATGATTGATCTGCATCATCGGCGCTGTCGCGCACGAACCCAGACATTCCACACAGATCAACGTAAACAAACCATCCAGAGTTGTGTCACCCTTCTTGATTCCTAACTTGTCCTCAAGGTAGGCAACCAGCGAATCAGCGCCCATCAACGAGCAGGAGATATTGTGACAAACCTGTATCAGATACTTGCCCACCGGCTGTTTGGGAAACATGGTGTAAAAAGTCGCCGCCTCGGCAATCTCCAGGGTCGGAACGCCTATGATCTGGGATATCTCCCGGTAAACATCGTCGTTCAAGTGCCCCATCTGTCGATAGGCCACTGTCAATGCCGGCAGAACAGCGGATTTGCGCTGAGGGTATTGCGCCAACTTATCTTTGATGCGTTGAACTGATTCCGGCGTAAGAATCATCGATCCACTTCTCCCAACACAATGTCTATAGACCCAATGGCGCACACAACGTCAGAGAACATGCCGCCCTCCACCAATCGGGGCAGCGAAGCCAAATTTACGAACGACGGCGGTCGGACCCGCACGCGGCGCGGTCTGTTACTGCCGTCACCGGTGATCAAGAATCCCAACTCCCCTTTGGGCGATTCAATAGCCTGATAGACCGAACCGACCGGCGCCTTGAAACCTTCGGTGATAATCTTGAAATGGAAAATCATCGATTCCATCTTGTACAGCACGTCTTCCTTGGGCGGCAGCACCACCCCCGGTACTCGGGCGCGATAGGGACCTTCCGGCATACCGTCAAGGGCCTGGCTGATAATCCGCAGCGACTGGCGCATTTCTTTCAGTCGCAGTAGATAGCGATCATACGCGTCGCCCTTTTCACCGTAGGCGATCTCGAAATCGAAGTTCTCGTAACCACTGTATGGATTCGCTTTGCGCAAGTCATGCTTAACCCCACTGCCGCGCAGCATCGGCCCCGACAGCGACCACGCAATAGCGTCTTCGGCCGATATGACGGCCACGTTGCGGGTGCGGTTGATAAATATCTCGTTATTGGTCAGCAGGTTCTCATAATCGACTAAACCCTCGTTGACCTGCTTGACGACGCGGCGCACTTTCTTATCGAAATCGACCGGCAACTCATGGGCCAGCCCACCTATGCGAATGTAGCTAGTCATCATTCGCTGACCGCCGCAGGCTTCGTAGACGTCGATGATGGACTCTCGGTCCCGAAAGGTATACAAAAGCATCGACATAGCGCCGAGGTCGATCGAATGCGTCCCCAACCAGACCAAGTGTGATTTTATCCGAGTCAGTTCAGCCAGACAAACACGAGCCCACTGTACCTTCTCCGGCACCTCGATATCCATCAGTTTCTCTACTGCCAGACAGTAGCCGAGGTTGTTCGACATCGGCGCCAGGTAATCCATGCGGTCGGTGCAGACCAGCGCCTGGTAGTACAGTTTCGACTCCATCGTCTTTTCGATGCCGGTATGGAGATACCCCACCACAGGTGTAGCCTTGACAACTCGTTCACCGTCGAGTTCCAACAGCACTCGCAGCACACCATGCGTAGAGGGATGTTGCGGCCCCATATTGAGGGTGACGGTTTTCTGCTCGGGCATTACCTGATCACCTCGGGTGGCTCGTCTTTGTTCCAACTGAATTGGGGTTGCTCGTAGGTGAGCGGGAAATCTCTGCGTAGTGGATGTCCCTCAAGGTCATCCGGCGTCAGTATCTTAGTAAGATCGGGATGGCCCACAAACTCAATCCCGAACAGATCATAAACCTCACGCTCCATCCAGTTGGCCCCGGGCCACAGGTCGCACAGTGATGCTAATTTGGGCGCCTCCGCGGGAAGATGCATTTTCAGGAAAAAACGATGAGCGTGAGTCAGGGAGTACAGGTTGTAGATCAGTTCGAAGCGACCCTCCGACTCCCGTTCGTGACCAAGCCAGTCGATGGCTGTTAGGTCGCTGAGGAACCTGACCTGGAGTTCGTTATCCTCCAGAAAGGCCTGGCAGATATCGATCAAAGCCTCCGGCTTGATATAGAAAGACTGCTCGCCGCGAAAATCATCTTCCCTGATTACCGCCTCGCCGAACTGATCCTTGATGAAACCTCTGAACTGCTCTTCCATACCAATGTCTTGTTCCGAATTTCGCAATCTCGGCCGGGTCAGCCTTTCCAGCCGACTCAACTCGACTCGATCAACCGACCCTGCGGCCCCAGTCTTCCCTTTTGTCCTTTAGAGATTCCTTGTCGACTTTATCGTAAAGCTTGAGAATACCGTCCATCAATTGCTCGGGTCGCGGCGGACAACCGGGGACATAAATATCAACCGGGATGATCCGATCGACCCCCTGCAAGATGGCGTAGTTGTTAAACACACCACCGCACGAAGCGCATGCCCCCATAGCGAGAACCCACTTTGGGTTGGGCATTTGTTCGTACAGCGTCTTGATCACCGGCGCCATTTTCATTGATACTCGACCGGCTACAATCATCAAGTCCGCCTGCCGAGGCGACGGACGCATAACCTCCATGCCGTAGCGAGCCAGATCGAAATGCGGCGCAAAGGTGGACATCATCTCGATAGCGCAGCAGGCCAGTCCGAACCCGAGCGGCCACATCGAGCGGCGATGAGACCAGTTGACCATCTTGTCGAGCGTGGTCAGAATTATCGAATCAGGGATTTTCTCTTCTATTCCCATTTCAGAGCACCCCGACCAAGTATATAGAAATAGCCAACCAGCAGGATTACCACGAACACGAGCATTTCAATGAAACCGAACAACCCCAGACTGCGCGATATCACCGCCCAGGGATATAGAAAGATTACTTCGATATCAAAAAGCACAAACAGGATCGCCACCAGGAAGAACTTGATCGGCACCGGCTCCCGGGTAGTTCCGACCGGCTCCATCCCACACTCGTATGGCTCCAGTTTGCTACCCAGTTTCGTTCGCTTGCCGATAAGAACCGACATCGCCACGAACACGACCGCCAGAAAGCTGGCCGCTACCAGCAGAAACAATATGGGGTAAAAAGTCTCAAACATGCATCACACCACGAATTTCCTCGCCAAACATTGCCCCAACTGTAGCCATAATAGACAAGCATGTCAAGAGAATTTGAATTTGTTTGCAATCGTCGTGTTCTGTCTGGAATTGTGCGTTCACCAAGCCTGAAACCCATCGGATTTGTCATGCCCGCGCCCACACTCTGTCGTTCCCGCGCAGGCGGGAATCCATCTTCGCTATTATGTGAACGGCAGATGTCCACATCTGCCGTCCGGTCAAACACACCCCTAAATCCCCTCTCAAGGGACTTACCAAAAACCCATGATATTGTGCGCGGCAGACCTCCCGGTCTGCCCGTTTGAAGGACGTACCCAACGTAATCAAGGGGCAGACGAGGACGTCTGCCGCCCACAGCAAAGAAACAACCACCGCCCGATAGTTTTTGGAACGTTCCTCAAGAGGGGACCCGTGAATGGGCTCCTGGCGTTTCGCGCCGAGTGAATGTACGGCCGGTCTGTCCGCAGACCTGCCATTGGCGGCGGGTCCCCTCCTACGGCGGGCCTGCGGCGAGACGGACCCGCCCTGCAAGAGTGTCATGCTGAGCGATTTTGTGCGTGGTGTACGTCCTCGTGCGCCACGTGGACACAGGGGCAGACGAGGAGAGGCTGTCCCATAAGCGGTTGTTCCGGTGGTTCCTTCGACATCCGGAGGAGGTCGTGAGAACCGCCGGTTTCTTATGCGCTCTCTCCTCAGCCGTTTAGAAGAGATCGC
>JAUWMW010000112.1 GCA_030612965.1 bacterium | reverse complement strand
TACTTGCCGGACCCGACGGCCCAGCCCTTGTTGGGATCAGGAAAAGTTACACCATAGAGTGTGTCTACGACGTTGTCGATATCGTCGTACACCTGCCATGATGTGCCGCCGTTGTTGGTTTTCAGGATAACATCCACACCCACCGTCCATGCGCGCCACTTATCAAGGATAAAGACCGAGGTGAAGGCAAACCCGGAGTAGGACTGCTCGGAAAACGGAGCACCGCCGGTAAACGAACGGAAGATACGGCCGTCCTCGCTCACGGTCCAGACCGTATCCTGATGCAGCGCATGCACCCCCCACAAATCCCTGCCGGATATCTGAGTCAGCGTTGACCAGGTAGCGCCGCCGTCGGGACTGTGGAGAATGAAGCCGTCGTGTCCCACTACCCACCCGTTGGCGCTGTCGATGAAGAAGACGTCCCGCAGCACGTTCTGCGTACCGCTGTTGGGAAAATCGACGTAAAAGCGAAAGCAGCCTTCACAATCGGGTTCGACAATCCGCTGGTCTGAACAGCCAACAGATAGCATGGTGCATACCACAACAGCCAGAACCGGTGCCGCAACGAGTCGAAGTGAACGATGGTCACGCATCTTACCAGTACTCCGTTATAGTTCTCTAAACAGTATCAACACCACCATACCCTGCCGTCAAGCATTTTAGAAGGCCAGGCCGATGTTTATGTAATAACGCTCGAACCCTTCGTCGGCCGCGCCATATCCAAACTCAAAAGGACCGATAGGCGAATCGAATGCGGCTGCCAACCCGAAGCCGTGACGCAAACCGCTTAGTTTGATATCGTCCGCGCTGCCATAGACATCACCGGTATCATAGCGAAAGCTCAGGTAGAGCCGCAGCGGCAGTTTGAGTCTGAACTCGTGTGACATCGCAAAGATTTTGTCGCCGGAGAGTTGGTCGGTGCGAAAACCGGCGAACGAATGCATCCCGCCGATATAGAATTTTTCCGAGGGCGGCAGGCCGGACCGTGACAGACCGACAGCAATTTCGGGGTGATAGTTCAACCGCCGCCCCAGTGACCAGTACGCCTCCAAAGAAGAATAGAACTTTGTATACTCGACCTCGCCGCCGAGACTCTTGCCGGCAAACTGTAACTCGAAAAGATGTTTCTTGCCTGACTCCGGGAATGGGACGCGGTCAAAGGTTTCCACCAGCGACTCCAATTTGAGAGCGCGCAGACCGAAGCTCTCGCTCGCCTGAGTTCTGGGGAATTCGTACTCAACCTCTTCCACCACCAACCCTGCTGTGACGGTGCCCAGCCGAGATATTTGCTGACCAAATCGCAGGACGAATCCGGTGCGATTTTCGTCACGTTCGTCGACTACATGGCCGTCGACATCGTAAACGTTGCGGTCAAGACGGGTGTGATATATCCGTGCTTTAGCTGTCAGATATGTAGAAAAGAGGCGGTCCGCTTTGAAATCGAGGTAGTAAGCCTGTCGATCCTGAGCATAGCGAGCGTGCAAAAGATATTGCAGCCCGGCCCCCATAACGTTGTTATCAAGGAACTCGGCGAACTCCTCCGATTGGTATTTGTCGTCCCAGTGCCAACCCAGACGCAGTTGATGGGCCTGCTTTTCTTCGACGCCGATTGTGAGCCCGGCCCCCTGCTGGCACGGCGTCAGGTCGACTGTGACGCGACTGAACAGGTCCGATGCATAGATATTGGCCAGGCCGCGTGTGGCCCGCCCGGTGGAGTAAGGCTGTCCTGCCTTGAGCGGGAAGTTGGTTTTGATCATCCAGTCCTTAGTGCGATCATTGCCGCTGACGTCAATATGAGTCAATATCGCTTCGTCAAGTACGACTTTCAGGCGCGTGCCGCAGTCGGTCAACACTACCTGTTCGATATCAGCCAGATCGTAACCATCGCTACGGTACAGGCTCAGCATACGGTCTAATCCGCGGCGCAAAGACTCCGATGTCATAACTGTGTCCCCGCCTCGAAGCAAATGCAGAAGCAGAGAATCCGGATACATCGTATTGCCGACCAACTCCACTTGTACGTCAGTCCAATTTCTGGTCGGTGTTGCGTTGATGGTCAAGCTTAGTCGTCGGTTATGCACGCCGTGATCGTCGACCAGGCCGAGTTGTGCTTCCAAACAAAACAGATTCAATTCAAGGTATATATCTTTGAGCGCAGCGATCAGCTGGGTCTGACTGAATGTGCGATCCAGCAGACGTTCTTTGAAACGGGCGGCAAGATGTTGAGCACAACTGTCGAATTGCATCGAGACAACAGCGAAACGGGTGGTGTCCTGCTTCTCTCGCAATAAGGCAATGATACTGTCGGCAGCCGTCAAGCCGACCCGGTAACCGATCTCAATCAGGCTGTCCCTGGCCTTGAAATCGGACATCCCGATACCGTTCAGCGGCGGTTCGATGGAATAATCAGCTTTGTCCAGTTGAGCTGCGAGTTTATCGGCGGTCATAATCGATGTCACCTGGTTGGCGATATCCACCGGTGTCGAAAGCTCGTCTTTTGGCAGAAGGGGGCTAACGGTGTTGACGGCAACGGTGAAGCTCACCGAGTCGCTCATACTCCGCACCAGGTCGACCGGTATCGGTGTCACCATGCCACCGTCCATCAACAACTGGTCGCCTTTGTTCAGCGGCGTGAAGGCCAAAGGAAAACCCATCGTGGCTCGCATGGCGTCGGCCAGGGAGCCGCTGTCGAGCACGATTTCACGGCCACTGACAATGTCGGTGCTGATGGTTTTGAAGGGGATTGGCAGCCGGTCGAAATCACCCGCGGCGTGGTAGCTGGCCCGCGTCGTCAAAGCCGTCAGAATCGTGGTCATCTTTTGCCCGGCCGTCAAAGCCCGGGGGATCACGGGCTTGAAGCCATTGAAGCGAATCGACAGCAGATGCCGGTCGCGCTCTTCCCGCTGGGTTAGAAACATAGTGCGACGCGACGGCTGATTGGAAAGAAGGCCTGTCAAGTCGAGGTTGCGAACGATGTCGGCCAACTCGTCGGGACTGTAGCCACAAGCGTAGAGACCGCCGATTATCCCGCCAATAGATGTTCCGGTGACGGCCTCAATCTCGATACCTTTTTCTTCAAACGCCTTCAGCAGGCCGATGGTGGCAACGCCGCGCGCCCCGCCGCCGGAAAGGGCCAGCAGGACATGGTAGCGCTCACCATTGTCGTGCGGGTCCAGTCCGTCAAGGCCGCCGATGACTATATCAGAAGCGGCTCCAACTGGTAGGATGATTACAACCAACGTCGGCAACAGCCATGTCAACAGAGTTTTCACTTGCCAAGTAGATACATTGAGCGATTCATTAGCCTTTGAACGACTTACACCTCAGAGGCAACTTATGGTGTCGATAACCAAAAAGGAACAAAAAGATATCAAGTCGTTGCGCACGCGGAAAGGTCGCCGTGCCTTGGGCAGGTTCGCGGCTGAAGGGGTGCGACTGCTTGAGGAGGCGATACGGCACGATGTCCGTCCCGAACTGTTGCTCTGGTCATCGGCACTACTGGCGGAACGGGGTCACCAACTGGTCCAACAATTCCGCCGGCGCCGCATTCAGGTTATCGAACTATCTGCGCGGGAGTTGAACGGGATCTCGGAAAGCGTGACTTCGCAGGGAATCATAGGCGTATTCGACTTGCCGCGAAGCTCCTCCGATGAACTTCTCCGCCCGGAGCATCGTACAGTACTATTGTGCGATGGGATATCGGATCCGGGCAATCTCGGCACGCTCTTGCGGTGTGCTTTGGCCTTTCGCTTCAATCCGGTGCTGCTGACCGGCAAGTGCGCCGATCCCTATGCACCGAAAGTAGTGCGAGCCAGTGTTGGCGCCATCTTCGGCGTGGACCTTATTCGCACAGCGGCAGACGATGTAGCAGAGTTGGTCGGCAAAGGGAAGTTCCGACTGATTGCCGCCGATGTAAATGGTAAGAGCGACGCGGCGGACCTCCGAAGCACCAGGCGTAACCGGCTGATCTTAGCTGTCGGTTCAGAAGCTGAAGGCCTTTCCGAATCGATCCTGAAGGTTTCGGACTGCCGATGGAGATTGGAACATGAAAGATGTGTGGATTCTCTCAACGCCGCCGTGGCGGCAGCCATAATGATGCAGCGAATCTACCATCACACTATAGGAAAACGTGGCTGATGAAGAATTCAGTGGTGACCGTTGGTCTGGCCTTGTTGATGCATCTGTCGCCTTGTTGGGCGCAGGAAGTTGAGCAGGAATCGAAAGGGTTATTCGCCACCCGTGAGTTGGAGTCGTCCACCTTGCCGGGCAACGGCAACCGGATAGTCATAAAGGCGGCCGCTAGTCTGCAAGGAGAGTTGACCATTCTGGCTACCGCCACCGATTCTGCAATCTTGACCTATACCAAGAGAGCGCGCACCTCGCGCAAGTCGCGAGCGGTGGACTATCTCGATCAGATCGCGGTATCGCTCAGTGCGACACCGACCGGACTGCGGCTGGAGATGCGGGCCCCGAATCCCGCCCCGTGGAAGGATGATGAATCCGGCCTGGTTGAGGCGACACTCGAGGTTCCGGAGGGTTTTGAGGTCGAGATCGACGCAGCTTACTTTGACATCGACGCTGACGGTCCCTTTGTCTC
The DNA here is from genome assembly GCA_030612965.1 of bacterium. Lineage (GTDB taxonomy): Bacteria > Zixibacteria > MSB-5A5 > GN15 > FEB-12 > JAJRTA01. The sequence goes on along the minus strand of JAUWMW010000112.1, from coordinate 2,753 downwards.
TTTTGAGAATACGACCTCGCTGGGCCGTTTGGATGTGGCTCACATCTCGGAGCTACTGGAGGTGAAGACGGCCAATCGCCGCGTTACCGTTACCGACATCTCCGGACAGATTCGAGTCGTCACTACTAATTCGAGGTTGACGGCCGAGGGTATATGCGGCCTGACGCAACCGGCCGTGTTCCGAAATGATGGCGGTGACATTCGTATTAATGGACTCACCGGCGGCCTCAACGTCAAGAATGCGTATGGCCGGATTGAAATCGTGGATTGGGACCCTGATGACGAAAAAAGCTATATCCGGTGTACCTCCGGACCGATTGTGATCATCCTCAGCGATCTGAATGCCGGGCAACTCCTGGTCACCAACAAGTACGAGGACATTGAGTTGCGGCTTCCGCAGGAATTCTCAGCAGTCCTGGCGATGGCGGTCGACGAAGGCGGCAAGATCGAGGCGGAGAACTTTCCCTTCACGACGGAACTGGTAGAACCCAATCGGCTCAATCTGCTGGTCGGTGACGGCCGTGCCATGATAAGCTGTTCCGTTCGAGGCAAGGGCAACATTTACGTTTCAGCCGGTGAGTAAGGAGCTTCGCTGTGAATAACTGTTGGATTCGATGGTTTGTGCTGATCGGGATAGTCGTCGTGGCAAACGGCGCAACGACCTCGGCTCAGAGAGTGTCAAAGCTCCAGTCTGTCTTTTACTACCAACCGGCGGCGTCAGTGTTCGGGTCGGAAGCGGCCTGGGTCAATCCGGCCGGTCTGTCGCGCTATGCGGCTTCATCGTTTCAACTCATGACGAACTATGACCATGACAAGTTGGCCCGCAGTTGGGGTTTTGTCACCAACCGTGACCGCCTGGCGACGGCCTATCGTAGTCTTTACAATCCCGACGGTGATGACTTCAAGGAGTATCTGTTTGCTCTGGGCATGACCTTCGGAAGCGGCACACACCTGGGAGGTTCCTATCGCTATTTCAAAGAGGGTCCGCCCGATCTCCACCGGAGGCATTTCTGGAATGTCGGACTGATGGGTGGGCGCGACAAGTTTCGCTGGGCGGCGGTGTTCGAGAATCTCAATCGCAGTCGCAACGATGAAGGCCGACGGACCGAAACCGAGATGCGCTACTCGGCGGCCTATCGCCCGATGGGTCGACGGCTCACCCTGTCGGTTGATATGTTCCTCTCGACCAAGACCAGGCTGTCAAATGCCGATTACGTTTACCACGCTGAACTCGCTACGGATAACGGACTCTACCTTCGGGGGTATCTGGATTCCGACCGAAATTTCCAGATCGGATTTCGGGCTAACTTGCTGAATTATTTTGTAGGGTCGCAGTCTCACTTCACCGATGGCGGCGATCACCAGCACACCGATCTGTACGTCGGCAGCACTAATTTGCGGCAACCGTCCGTGATCCCACCGCGCGGTCGGCGGGTAGTGCTCGGTCTCTCCGGCTCCCTGTCCGAAAACCCTCCACGGCCGATCTTCGGACGTAAGCGCACCCCGTTCGCGATGTTGATCACCAACATCTACCGAGCGTCTGAGGATCCATCAGTCGATGAGATGCTCATTAGTTTGCGCGGCTTGTCTATCGGGTTTGCTCAGGCCCAGGAGTTGCGCGCCGCCCTGGTCGATTTCAAGAACCATGGCAAACCGATCACTTGTCACCTGTCACGCGCCGGCAACATCTCCTACTACGTCGCCAGTACCGCCGACCGCATTCTCATGGCGCCGGTGGACCAACTCAAATTAGTGGGGCTGAGGGCGGAGTTGACGTTCTACGCCGGCAGCTTTGACAAACTCGGCATCAAGGCCGACATCATGCGTGTCGGTGATTACAAGACGGCTGCGGAACAGTACACTCGAAGCGAATCTTCCCATGAAAACCGCGCCCAGATCAATCGGTTGCTCGACGATTTGTACGATCAGTTCGTAACAGGTATTGGCGATGGACGCACGCTGTCAGCCGACTCAGTCAGGAACCTGATCGACAACGGTCCGTTCAGTTCCCCCGAGGCGATCAAGTATGGTCTTGTTGACTGTCTGAGCTATCGGGACGAACTCGATGAGAAGTTCTTGTCGCCGTTGCCCCAGATAACATTCAAGAGATACCTCAGAGATACCTTGCTGAACGACGGCTGGCCGCCCCAGCCGGTGATAGCGATGGTAGTAGCCGAAGGCGAAATCGCCTCAAAAGACGGCGGTCCGTTCAGCCGCGGTCAGAGTGTCACTCCGGCTTTGATGAACCTTGGTTTCGCCCAGGCGATGGGTCACCCGTCGGTGGCGGGAGTGGTCTTGCGTATCAACTGCCCCGGCGGTTTCGCGCTTGCCGGAGAGGACATTCATCATATTGCCAGCAAAGCTGCTGAGCATATACCGCTCACCGTCTCCATGGCCAACGTGGCAGCATCCGGCGGCTACTACGTCGCTATGCCGTCGCAATACATCTTCGCTGAGCCTGGCAGCATCACCGGATCGATCGGCATTTTCGGCGGCAAGGCTGATCTTAGCGGCTTGTATGACAAAATCGATCTCGGCAAGGAACTGTACACCCGTGGTCGGTACGCCGGTATGCTCACCACTATGCGCCCTTTCACCGACGATGAACGCCGTAAGTACTTCTCACACCTGAAGGCTTTCTATGGTCACTTTCTTGAATTAGTCTCCGAGAGTCGCAAGTTGGGAATCGACTCGGTGGATGCTCTGGCGCGGGGGCAGGTGTGGACCGGTCGGGAGGCAAAACAGAACGGCCT
>JAUWMW010000204.1 GCA_030612965.1 bacterium | reverse complement strand
CAATCAAACCGATTCCAGTTTCGTGGGCGTGCGCAAGGGTGATGTGAACAACACCTGGTCGCCATCTGCGGCGGCGACAGCCGGACGGCAGGGAGATGCCCACGCCACCGCCGGCGAAATGACACTGACCATGAACGACGGCGGCGCCAAAGGGGAGACCGTAACGCTGCCAGTTACTCTGGGTCGTGGAACGCCCGTTGCGGGTGTGGAACTCCATCTGCAGTTTGATCCGCAGTATCTGGCTTTCGCAGGACTGAAGTCGGAAGTCATGAACGATGTGACCATGAGCCATGATGAGTCGTCGGTGCATTTGGTTTGGGAGAACCTTGGTCAGCCAATCGATCTGGCGGTCGAGCGCATCCTGGCCGACTTCGAGTTCACACTATTGAATGAGCCTGATGAGTTCACCGAGGTCGAAATTACGTCGGCCGAACTCGTGGACGAAAGCGGTACACCGTTCGTTCTTTCGCGGAAGAACGGTCGCGTCTTGGCGTCCTCGGGCGTTGTGGATGAAGCACTTCCGGGTGACTTCTGGTTGGGGCAGAACTATCCCAATCCGTTTAACCCGGAGACCGACATCACGTTCTATCTGCCACGGCAGGTCAACGTGATGCTTGCTATCTACAATATGTTGGGTCAGCAAGTGACAATCCTGGCCAGCGGCCAACTGGCGGCCGGCTTGCACACTGTGCATTGGGATGGTCGCGACGCATCGGGCCGACCGGTATCCAGCGGAATCTATCTGTACCGTCTGAACTCATCCGAGTTCACCGAGTCGCGGAAGATGTTGCTGCTGAAGTGATTTTCACGAGGTGGGTTCCGTTCACAATGAACGGAACCCATCACTTGACCATAGGCGTATCTGAGCGGCCCGCTGCTGCGGGATGCTCGGCCGTTGCCGGCCCGATAGCGATTGTTGTTAAGCGCGGCGGGTTGAGTACGGATAAGAAAATGTGGCAGTTTTGCAAGTTTTGACAAACGTTTTTGCATATGATACGTCAATTGGTCAGATGTGAGTGTGTGAATGTAGATTGATATTACATATAGGAATAACAAGGTGACAAAACGCCCCTCGCCATTGATTTGCTCATTGATGTTGCCGGGCAGGCAGGAGCTAATTGCCATGACTAAATGTACCCACTGAATAAACGAAAGAATCCAGCAACTATCAGACTCGGTGAAAACTAACAAGAGAGATTTTGTGAAGGAGGATCTATGTCCAAACATCGAACGATCATGGTGACGCTTCTGTGTGTCGCGGCCGCGGTCATGTCCGCCAATGCGGTTGATCTGACCGCCGATCAGGTCACGACTGCCAGTTGCGACTTCATCGCCGTCCCGATTACGGCAACGGGATTCCAGGCTGTGGCGGGAGTGGAACTGCACTTCAGCTACGATGACGCAGCCATGACGTACGCCTCGGTTGCATCCGATGTTCTAATCGGTGCCACCATCAACGGCGGCAGCGGAGGAGTGCATATCATTTGGGAGGATTTTATGAATCCTCTGACGCTACCGGACGACGGCGTAATCGCCACCTTGCACTTCACATCATTGTCCGGCTCCAGTCCGGTTGCATTTCTGGGCACTTGTGAGTTGGTCGATGAACTGGGTGACCCCTTGTCGCTGACAACACACGATGGATCGGCGACCTGTCTGGCGGGCTGTGTCGGTCCGGCCATTTGTCTCGACTATGTCGATGGCCTGACTACCGGCGGCGCCATTGATGTCGGTGCGGCGATAACGTTTTATCTCCGGGTGGCAGGTGATGCCGACGATCACGGCGGCATATCAAATGGTTTCCGCATCCACTCGCCCGATGGAGCTATGTGGACGACAACGGTCGGTGACACCACCGGCACTCTCGGAAAGGCGCAGTTTGACGGAGGGTTCTTCATTAATACCTTCTCCGTCACCGGCTCCGGAGCCGATACGATCGGTTTCGGCGCCTTCCGGTTCTTCAGCACCGGTTTGCCGGCCTATTTCGATGATGTCGCTTATACGATCCAGATCGGTCCCGTTGACGCCGGCCACGCGGGTAAACATATCTGTCTCGATTCGGCGTATTATCCCCCTTCGGGAGTATGGAAATGGGCGGGTCCCGATCTTTTCCCGAACTGGGATGGGCCGCATTGTTACGCCATCGATGGCGCTCCTCCGCCGGAGGAAATAACCTCCGTCGTACCCAATGAGGCCGTGCAGGGCGATAACCTAACCGTGGCTATCACCGGTCAGAACACCATGTTCGGCCAAGCCAGTGGGACAACCATCGCTCACTTGATACAGGTATTAGATACGATTTCGAGTGTAAACGTGACAGTGAACAGTCCGACCAGTCTTGACGCCGACTTTCAAATCCCGATAGCGGCCGGCACTGGTCTCTACGATGTTACCGTGACCGAGTATGACGATATGGGCGGGACGATTCCGGTTCACTCCGTCACACTGGCCGATGGTTTCACGATTAATCCGAAACCGTGCGACATGACAGTCACCGCGCCCAATGGCGCCGAGGTGTGGGCTGTAGGGAATGCCTATTCCATCCAATGGACATCCGATTGTCAATGTAACGTCAAGATAGATATCTCTTACGATGGTGGCACGACATGGGTTCTCATATCCACAGGTGTGCCCAATACAGGTACCTACAACTGGACGGTAACAGACAATCCGTCGACTAACTGTCTGATCAGGGTCTGTTGTGTCGACGGCGAACCCTGCGACGTCAGCGATGCGCCGTTTGCCATCGAGGGTGGTTCTGTACCCATCATTCTCACCATCCCTGACATGGTCACAAACAACTGTGACTCGGCCTGTATTCCGATCACGGTTGAATCGTTCAGTGGCGTGGCCGGTGTTGAGCTTCATCTCAACTACGACATAGCCTGCCTAACTTGTGACTCCATTGATGTGGGTTATCTGGTCGGCGCCACGGTAAACTGCGGCAACGGTGAAGTGCATATCATCTGGGAAGACTTCATGAACCCGCTGACTTTGGCCGATGGTGAGACGCTGGCTCAGATCTGCTTCACCGGTTTGTCGGAAACGCCGTGTCCGGTCGGATTCGAACCAACGTGCGAACTGGTTGACGAACTGGGTGACCCGCTGACGGTGGAGTACCATGACGGGTCTCTGGCGTGTTCACCACCACCGGGTATCACTCTCACCATCCCCGACATGGTCGCTGACAACTGTGACTCGGCTTGTATTCCGATCATGGTTGAATCGTTCACCGGTGTGGCCGGTGTCGAGTTGCACCTTGAGTACGACGCCGACTGTATGACGTGCATCGGTGTTCTCGAGGAATATCTGGGCGGTGCCACGTGGAACTGTGGCAACGGTGAAGTGCATATCATCTGGGAGGACTTCATGAACCCGCTGACTTTGGCCGATGGCGAGACGCTTGTCTCTATCTGCTTCTCTGATTTGTCTGAAACACCCTGTCCGATCGGCTTCCTGCCTACCTGCGAGTTGGTTGACGAACTGGGTGACCCGTTTGATTCCGTCGAATACATCGATGGTTCACTGAGGTGTGCAGGGACATGCCCGTTTGTCTTTACACCGACCAGCGAGTCGGGCGTGTTCCGTGGACAGGCGACTATCTGGGGTGTTCCCGCTGATGAGAGCGACTGTATCGGCGCCTTCGATGAAGACGGCAACTGCGCCGGCGCAGCCCCGATTCTGGCTAACGAAGGTCTCGGCTACATCGTTTTGCCGATCTACGGCGACGACATGCTGACACCGGATGTGGACGAAGGCATGAACGCCGGCGAGAACTTTACGCTGAAGTTGTTTGACGCCTCGGAAAATCAGATCCTTGAATACTGCGGTGAGTTCGATTGCTGGCAAAACACTAACGGCACTCCGCTGCCGGGTGAATGCGGCGATGTGAGTAATGTCTACGACTTCCAGGATGAGTTCATCGATGTTGTCAATCTGAATGCGGGTTGGAACCTGATCTCGTTTGATGTGATTCTTGAACCGGACGACCCCGCCACCGTCTTCGCATCGTTGGGTAGCTGTCTGATTTACGTCACCGACTTTGACGGTGGTTCTCACTACTACGATCCCAACGGACCGCCCTTCCTCAACACCCTGCATCATATTCGACCGGGATACGGCTATTGGGTCAAAGTGTGTGATGATATCGTGCTTGCCGTCGATGGCGTTTGCACCTATCCGTGCAATTTCGGTGTCGATCTGGACAACGGATGGAATCTCATCGCCTACTGGCCGCAGCCTACCGTGACGCCGGAGGTCGCTTTTGCCGATCTCATCAGTGCTGGTGTTCTGGTCTACGTTACCGGCTTCGACGGCGGCTCCCAGTACTTTGATCCCAACGGCCCGCCGTTCCTGAATACTCTGACCGAGATCCGGAATGGCTTTGGTTATTGGGTGAAGGTAAACACCCCGTGGCCCCACTTCCAGTATGAGGAGTGCGAAGTCGCCGGTGTCGCGGGACGGAACTCCCACTCCGGTCAGGCCCTGTACGACAAGTCAC
>JAUWMW010000311.1 GCA_030612965.1 bacterium | reverse complement strand
TGAGGTCGCTTTTAACAGGACCAAAAAAACGGAAAGTTTCCCCATTTTCTGAAAACAACAGTTTCCACTTCCTGAAAACATTAACCCATTGATTCAATTCAGATTACCAGAAATCTCCAACCATTAATGGGGAAGGTCCTGAGAATTAAGGACCGAGGTTTCGGAGTCGGTTCTCAAGTCTGATCAGTGAGCGCTTCAGGTGCTCCACCTCGCGGTAAATCGAGTCCCTGGTATGAGCGCTGGGGCTCGGTGTCGGCTGACCGGCCGAAAGGTCCCCCACCGGCGACAATCGGCGCTGACCGACGTTCACTCTGATCAGGTACGGACGGTTATGACGAATGACACCGAGTTCGATTACTCCACCCGGAGCACTGTGTCGTACCTGGTTCATCAACTCGAAGGCGGAACCGATCGATCTGTTGCCGATACTGAATAACAAGTCGCCTTTGCGCAGCCCCGATCTGGAGGCAGGAGAGTCGTGCAAGACTTCCGTGACGATGGTGCCTTTTTCCACTACCATCAGCCGACGTCCTCCCGATGAAGCCGGTTGAATCGGTGGTGTCAATTCAATTCCGGGTGATATTTCGATATCGGCGGTGGTGATGCCGACATACCCCGCCACCCGATCGCCCAAGGTGAGCAGATGATTGACGGTTGTCGGCAGTTTGTGAGCAGGAACGGCCAGACCGGTTTCGCCTGAACCACCTCGGCCGATCCCGCCGATCACCATTCCCTGGAGCCGGCCGGCCAGATCAAAAACCCCGCCGCCGATGGTGCCGGGAGTTATGGCCGCTGAAAACTGCAGGGAGCCGTCCGGCCGCGTCCCGGCGCAAAAACCCAGGGTGGGACACGCCCTCAGTCCGTAAGCGTTGCCGATAGCAACAACTATCCGGCCGACACAGACGTGCTTTTCGGTCAGTCGGGCCGGTCGGCCCAAAGGGTAACCGACGCTCAACAAAGCCAGCCCGGTGTGATAATCGATACCGACCAGTTGGGCCGGTAACTGGCGGTCCTCGAACCTGACCACAATCTGGTCATACCCGGCTACGGACACAGCAGCCACAATGATGTGACCGGCGCTGTCTATGATAGTGCCGGAGGTGATGAGCCGATGCACAGCTTCGTCAGCCGCGCCCTCAAGCAGATCTCCCGGCACCGATCTTGTCGCTTCTACTGTCACCACGGAGCGAGAGATTTCATAGATCAACTCACTCAGGCCGTTTTCAAGATTGTAAAGAGAGCTATCGGCGGCGCCGGCCGACCCGGCAAAAAAGACCGCCAAACAGCTTAGTAAGAACCGTCCGGCGGTCGAGAAAGAAATCTTTAGCGGTTTAGTACGCGTCTGGACCCTCCTTTTCTACCGTCGACCGCGGTACAACAAATATCCTCACCACCGGTCGCGTCCGAAAATAATCGGCCACAAACGGCATCGGCCGACTGCTCCCGGAAGTGAGCATAGCCAGGCCGCCGGAATAGCCCGTCCGCGAAAAGCTGCCGGCGGGAATAACGCTATTGCTGATGCGGTTGATCCTCTCAGTCTGCGCCAAATGATTGGTCAACGACCAGTCATCCTTGAGCCGAACCGTCATATTGGGATTGCCGGTCGGCTGAACAGTGAGGTAGGAATCATCCAGCCCGCTCTCAGTGGCCGCGTATTGAGGCGAAGTGCCGTCAAACGATGGCGAGAGAGTAACGATAACCGCCAGGAGTGCTACACATGCGGTGGCCACTGCCGGCACCAGTTTGCGCCACACAAACAACGGCGCCGACTTAGGCTGATATGCTTTGGTTCGTGTCTCAGCAAACCGCTCCTGAGCCACCCGCTGCAGAAGTCGTTGATTGAACCCGTCGGTAGTTCTAAGCGTCGGCATCTCCTCCAAGGCCGTATTCATATCGCGACAAACGGTTTCCTGACGTCGACAGGCGGGACAAGCCAAAAGATGCTCGCTCACCTGCCGTCGACGATTGCTCTGCAATTCGTCACGACAATAAGCTGACAGGAAGGAGCGTACCTTTCGACAACGCATTGTATTCCTCCATTCTGGGTTGCAGCTTTTCTCTCAGGATCATGCGGGCCCGGTTGACCCGTGACTTGACGGTACCGAGGGGGACACCAAGAACCTTGGCGACCTCATCGTAGGACATCTCCTGCACATCACGAAGGATGAACGCTGTCCGATACTTTTCCGGCAATGCCTTTACCGCGGCCTCGAGCACCTGCGGCAGACGCGTGGGAAGCTTGGGATCAACAGCGAATTCGGCTTCGTTGCCCTGCATATCAAAGATGTCGTAGAACTTGAACTTCTTGCGCTTGCGCAGTTCATTGCGAGCCAGGTTCAGCGCAATCGTGTAAATCCAGGTCGAAAAACAGTGCTGAAAATTGAATGATTGCCGATGCTGGTAGACTCTGATGAAGGTCTCCTGAACGATATCCTCGGCCTC
>JAUWMW010000073.1 GCA_030612965.1 bacterium | reverse complement strand
GTTTTCCAGTTCGGCCTGATAGGATTCTGACTCGCCTTCCTCGCTGATGGTTTGCGTACCGGTGCCCAGCGAGGTAGTCACACTGGTGGGCCAGGCGAATCCTAACTTGGATTTGGAGTCTACCTTGCTTTCGATGATTTTGACCTCTATCGAAATCTGTCGCTGCGGCTGATCAAGTTGTTCCACCAGGAGTGCGATCTCATCAATCACCGCTGCAAGATCGGTAATCACAATCTGGTTGGGGGAGAGGTTGTTCTCTTGTTGTCCCTCATCGCTGCCGCCTATTGTCACCACAGTACCCCGGTCGGACAAACGCGATTCTATTACACCCTTGATTGCCGCCGGATCCAGGTACTTCAGAACGATGGAGTGTGAAACCAGTTCTCCCACTGCGTAGGCAGCCATTGGTTTCACTACGATGACGTCGTTGCGGATATAATAGTTGTAACCGCCCGGCGCCAGGATTGCCTGCAGCGCCGACTCCAGGTCTACATCTACCAAACGCAGAGACACTTCACCTTCAACGGCGCCGCCGACCACGATATTCAAATTATTCTGCTCGGCGATCATCTGCAACGCTACACCGATTTCGACTTCGTCCAACTGGAGTGACAGTTTACTGTCCTTGTCGACAGGCGTAGCCATCACGGCCGTCGTGGTGATCAGAGTGAGGACACTATATCGAACCCATGTGTACATCGCTACAAGTGATTTCATTCGATCAGCCTTTGGTGACTCTGAGCGTGAATTGCTTGCCGTTTCGTTCCATCAACACCGTCTTTTGGTTTATCGTAACCACTCGAGCGTTGTCGATGACATCCCCGGGGCGCACTGTTTTCCTGTTGATGACGGCCATCGGCGCGCGTTCGTTATAGACGATTCCCGACAGAATCCATTTCAAGTCCTTTTTGGGTTTGTCGGTCGTATGGCCTCGTGCCTTGATTGTTGACTTGAAGGGATCATGTCCCCAGCCGGCCGCCGCGATCCGATCAATATCCAGCTTGTCGATTTGCACAGCCGTTGAGGTTGTGGGCATTTGAACGGGAACATCCACCTCAACCGGTGGCAGTGGTTTCCTGGGTTCAGTCCAGAGCAGATTATACCCACCCCAGACAATAGCTACTACCAGGGCGACGTAGACCATCCGCTGCCGAGTCGCCGTCTTCATGACGTTTCCTCAATTTGTCCCAGCAGGGCCTGAAAACCGATTAAGAAATCGGTCGGACCGGTTTGGTCCGGCGAGGTGGTGATTTGGCACATGTTCACCCCTCGGAAGAACTTGGCCGATTCGATGAAGGCTACGTAGCTACCGAAGTTGATATATCCACCGCGAAGTCTGACCGTCAGATTAAGGAACGGCGGCTTATCGGGGTCGGGCATTAGGTTGTTCAGAAGCAGCAATTCCTCCACCGGAGGTGTGATTTCTATCACCCTCAGATTGAGCACCTGAGCCCGGTTACTGATCACATTGAACAGTTCGAGGATGTCATCTCTGGCGTAGAGGGCCTCATTGAGATCCGTTCTGTTCCGTTCGAGGCCGCGATGAGTTTCAAGATAGACCGGCAGTTCACCCATGATCCGCCGGAACTCTGCTATCTGCTGCTCAGCTTGTTCGGCACGCACTTGAGCACTGACTAGTTCATTGCTGAGCGGTGAGTAGAGCAGGAAGAACCAGCCCACCAGCAAGGTCAAAGCAATCCCTGAGTATAGAGCCAACTGGCGCTTCACGCTACTCCCTCCATCTCGATCTGAAATTCGATGAGGAACTCATTCCTGACTTTCCGCTTCGAGTGGCGCACCAACGCAACATCATGGTAGAAAGGAGAGGCTTTCAGCTTCTCTATGTACTGAGCCAGTATTACCTCCGGCGGGACATCGGAAGATGTCACGCGACCATACAAGGCCATACCAGGGGTATCTCGCCGGGGATCATATTCAAGGCGATAGAGGCTGACCGGGGGAGAGGTCAACAGTGATAGTTCTTTCAGGTTATAGTTGAGGTAACCGGTGGCCGCCTCGGTTTTCTTGAGGTAGGCCCGATCAAATGCTATCTGCTGAAGGAGAGCGCGATGACTGTTGTACGCTTCCGACTGCAGCGTCTCAGCGGCTTGTTGTTCCAATGACTCAGCCATAATAGTGGTGTTGTCGACCGACATTCGCAGGTAGGCCCAACCGGTCATGAGGGTTATCCCCAGGAGCAATAGTGACAAGCGGCTCAAGCGATCAACGTTCCGCTTTAGCTGCTGCTGCCTGATTTTCCGCGGCAACAGATTGCAGAGATGTGTGCGTGCAGTTGCTGCCGCCAGTACCGGGAGACATAGTGGCAAAAGTGCTCCGGAACCAATCTTGCGTCCCCTAAAGACATCCAGTCTGTCGGCTGGAAATGGCGCGTACACGAACGGTGTCTTGCCATTGAGCAGTTCTACTAACTCGGGTCGAGCGGCTAGCTCACCGTATATGTACACTCTGTCCGGAAGCGCCTTGGCATATTGACCGGCGTAATAGTCCTGCGATACGGTCAGTTCGTTGGCCAGATTTTCAGCGAAATACTCAACGCGCGTGATGTCCGGCTGGTCACCCAATTGGGCCGTGCCCACCGCGCCGGTATGGAGAAACTCCAGAGCCGTGCCCCGGTAGTAAGCAATCTTGCATCGGTCCTGTGACACCTCCACCAGGGAATAGACGGCACTCTCATCGAAGTTCGGCATCCGCTCAAGCAAGTAACCGACCGCCTCGTCGGCGTTAACCACACGGTTGACAACAAGCCCCTTCTGCCGAAACGGTTCCAACTGCTCCTTAATCATCCTGGCCATGGCGGCGTGGAGAGCTACCCGGTAGCGTGAACGCTGGTTATCCAAAATTCTAAAAGTGCGTCGATAATCGAAGATGCAATCGTCGAGAGGAAAGGGTATCTGTTTGCCGGCCTCGAATTGAATGGCGGATTCCAAGGCGCCCTTCTTCAGTATCGGCATGAGAAAACAGCGAAAGGCGGCTTCGCGCCCGGTAACCACCAAATCAATCTCTGGTGAGGAACCACCGAACCGGCTGACATACTCGGCCACTGTCATCGAGACGTGGTCGGCGCGGCTTTCCACCGGTTCCATCTCGCTTAGCATCGCCACCCGTGAGACATCAATGACCTCACAACGGCCCGCCAGATGGCGGGCTGCGGCCATCTGGACATATCCGTCACCTACGGAAAAGGCCAGTCGGCGGCCGACCGTCCAACGCCGTTTGGGCTGAAGGCGGGTTTCCTGGAAGCCTTGCTCGCTCGACCCGGCGCTATTTGTCTCCGACTTTGCAGGATCAGCCTTGCGGCCAAAGAGTGTTGCCAATTTCAGCATGGTCACACCCGGTTAGAAGGTGATCTGGATACTGTCCGGCCCTCCCACCGAGACAATACGCTGCCCGGAGGGGTCATAGGAGTACGCCACGCCCCAGGCATCAAACTGGTAGTCGTTGCCGTCACCATCGATATAGGGGCCGTTCCACCCGAGACGGGTCAGTTTGTCATAAACCAACACGGAACCAGGCTTGACAACAAGGTCGGACAACTGTGACGGTACAAACCCAACATCCCCCAGGAAACCGCGATCTATGACGACCCCGGAGGATACTACTTCCGGGTTACCGACAATCGCTTCACGTAGAGACTGTAGCTCTTTTCTGCTAGCGGCAGTCTTGGAACTGTCCATCATGTCGGCAAACTTCGGTATAGCCACCGCGGCCAGTATGCCCAGCACCACGATGATAATAACAAGCTCGATCAGGGTAAACCCTCGCTGATCGAGCCTGCCGCAAGACTTTGTTGAATTGTGCTGCACAGTACTGATGGGCAAATGTCTTACCAGCTATTTTCCCCAGCCCCACTGGTGTTGAGCCAGATCTCTCCAGTACTCGCCTTATAGGCCCAACCACCACGGGCGCCTACAATGGTGCCCTTAGTAACGCCGGTCACGATTGAATCCGGAGCGTTGGCGGTAGCCTGATAAGGGTTCTTGGGAATAGCTTGCTCCATCACAACGCCCACCGTTCTCAGACTGTCCAGCGCCGGCCAGGTGGCAGTACCGGTTTGCACGGCTTCGTTGGCATAGTAGATAATGATTCCGGAGCGCATAGCGCCCAGGGCACTGCGGCTGGCCGCTTCTTTGGCCTGTGACGAGAGATCCTGGTACTTCGGAATCGCCACGGCGGCAAGGATTCCCAGAATGATAATGATTATAACCAGTTCGATCAGCGTAAAACCGCTTTGGTTAAGACGAGTGCGCATAGTTCCTCCTTACGGGAGATTTTGGGACAACAGAGACTTACATTTGATTTTATCGGTTTATCAGAATGATTGCTTTAATCCTGCTCAGCCGTTAAACACCTTGATAAGATTCCACATCGGCAGAAAGATCGAGAGCGCTAAGATAAGCACGAACCCGCCCATGCCGATCGTCAGGATAGGCTCCAAAATCGAAGTCAAGTGGCTCGACGTGTAGTGGACCTCCTGCGAGTAATGGCGACCGACCTCGTCAAGCATTCGTTCCAACGAGCCTGATTCCAGTCCGATTGAGATCATCTGCAAAGCCAGATCGGGGAAGCAGACAAACTCCTCACTGGTCAGGCGATTGTCCTTGCCCTCGGCAAACAGAATCTTGAGTCGAACGATCTCTTGAGCAATCACGCTGTTCTTCACGGAACCGGTCAGAATGTCCAGGGACTTGATGATTGGCAAGCCGGACTGGATCAGGATACGAAACATTAGACTGAATCGAGCTACGTTACCCTTGATAATTAAACCACCGATTATCGGCAATTTCAGAAGAGCGCCGTCGATGGCATAGCGGGATTTCTCATGCTTGGATAGCTTACGGAAGGTGAAAACTCCAACGATAACCAAGCCCACCAGGACCGGCCAGTACTCCGCGAGAAAATTACTCGTGCCGATCAGCATCCGTGTGGCTAACGGCAGTTCGGCGTTGAAAGCGGCGAAGAATTCGACGAACTTCGGTACCACGAAAGTCATCATGATGATGAAAGCCACGATCAGCGCCAGCACTACCATCGTCGGGTAGCGGATTCCGGACTTTATCTGGCGCGTTAACTCCAATTCACGCTCAAGCATTCCAGCCAGTTCTTCGAGTATCTCGTCGAGCTTACCGGATTCCTCGCCGGCGGCAACACTGGCGATGTAGAACCGGGGGAAAAGGTCATCGAACTCGGACATAGCGGTGGATAGCTGCCGGCCCGATTGCAGGCTGAGCCGGATTTGCGAGATGGCGTAGTTGAACCGATTTCCGGGAGCCCCGATTTTGATGATGGACAGCGCTTTCAGCAGTGGGATGCCGGCTTTATATAACGTGCACAGGTTGTTGGTGAACATTATGAGGTCTTCATACCGAACGCCGCCGAAGAAGCCCCAGAATGAAAACGGCGCGGTAGCTTTGACCGCCTTAACTGAAATCGGAATCAAATGCTGTTCGGCCAGGTGGTTCAGGACCTGCTGGGTACTGTCGGCGGTGAGGACGCCGTCTTCGATGCGGCCGTCATCGGAGATGGCCTGAAACTTATACTGTGTCGGCATGAACTGTTGTCACCCGGCCTGGTTCAGTCACCTCGTGCCAGTCTTCAATGTTGGATGTTTGCTTGATCAATTCTTCCAAACAAATCTTGCCGGCCGTGACCTTTTCCAGGCCCGTTTCAAAAAGGGGGGCATAACCGTTTCGGCGTGCTTCGTCTTTGATCTGGTTAAGAGAAGCGTCGTTCATGATCATCTCGGAGATACGCGGCGTGATTTCGACATACTCATAGATTCCAGTGAGACCTTTCTGGCCCGTGTTCTTGCACTGGGGACAGCCCTCACCGCGTTTGAAAACGATAGCCTCAGCCATCTCCGTCAGACCGGCGCGAGCCAGTATGCTATCTGATGGCTGATAATCCACGATGCACTCAGGGCAGTTAAGCCGCACCAGACGCTGAGCCAGCACACCCTTGAGCGCTGAGGCCAACAAGTATTTCTCTATGCCCATGTCGGCAAGGCGGGAGATCGCCGAAGGTGCATCGTTGGTATGGATAGTCGAAAAAACAAGATGCCCCGTCAGGGCGGAGCGCACCGCCATGCGCGCCGTTTCTCCGTCGCGAACTTCGCCGATCATTATGATATCCGGATTCTGCCGCAACATGGCGCGAAGCGTGGACGGAAAAGTGAGACCGGCTTTTTCATTGATTTGGATTTGTATGATCATCGGCAGCGAATACTCCACCGGGTCTTCGACTGTGATGATATTCTTCTCGACCGTGTTCACTTCCTGGAGAGTAGCATAGAGGGTCGAGGTCTTGCCGCTGGAGGTCGGACCGGTAATCAGGACCAGACCCTCCGGTTGAGCCACCACATCTTTCCATCGTTGCTCAACATCGGGCGTGAAACCGAGTTGTTCAAAACTGTGGAGCAGATTGCGTCGATCTAGTAATCTGATAACGATCTTCTCGCCGTGGATCGTCGGCAGCGTGGAGACACGCAAGTCAATGGTGTTACCGTCGACGCTGGTCATGAAGCGACCATCCTGCGGTAGTCTTTTTTCGGAAACATCGAGATTGGAAGCGATTTTTATGCGCGAGATCAACTCCGATTGCATCGACTTGGGCGGCGTGGCCTCCTCGCGCATCACTCCGTCGATACGGTAGCGCACGCGCAGCCGGGATTCTTCCGGCTCTACATGAATGTCAGTGGCCCGATCCTTGACCGCTTTGGTCAAAATCAGATTAACCAACTTCACCACCGGCGTTTCAGATTCGTCGGACTTGATATCGGTAGCTTCGATGGCGCTGGCCTCGGTCTCAGTGGAAACGCCGATAATGTGCATCAGCGAATCGGCCACCGAATAGTGTTCGTCGATAGCCGTTCGTATCTCCGACGACAACGCTACGGCTCGCTTAATGTTGGCGCCGGTGAGGTACTTGATCTCATCGATGGCGATGATGTTGAGTGGATCGGCCATGGCGAGAGTGAGAGTGTTGCCGATCTCAAAAATCGGAATCAGAGTGTAACGTCGCGCCAGTTCCACCGAGACCTTTTGCACGACCTGGGGATCAAGGACCATCTGGTCAAGCGAAATCCGGGGTACGCCGAGTCGATCCGAGATCGTCTCCAACAACTGGTCTTCGGAGATGTACTCTTTTTCTACCAGCACCTCTCCCAGACGACGTCCCGAGATGGCCTGCTCTCTGAGGCCTTCGTCCAGTTGTTGCTGGGTAATGAAACCTCTCTCAAGGAGGAGATCGCCGAGTTTCTTCTTCATCAATACCTGTCAGATTATCAAAAAGTTGTATTCATTAGATTATCGGACATGGACGGTTTTCTCTAAAGGTGCGGAAGTAGCCCTGTTTTCGCCCAAGTCGACTCTCTTGTTGATTGGAGGCGGCAACCGTGTTTATTGACGGGATGTTGCAACGAATTCGATCGACATCTCTACTGTCAGCCCTGTTGGTCGGCTTGTCAGCAGCGGTGGTCGTGGTATCGGTACGACCTGCTAACGCTCAAATGGCTGAACCTCTGGCGTCGTCTGCCAGTGTCGGACCGGTTGTAGACAGTATCCTGATAGATAATCGCAACATCTATGACACCACCGATCCCCGGTGTGCTAACTTCATCTTCCGACTGGCCAACCGATTTCACCGTAAAACGCGTCGACAGATCGTAGCACGCGAGGTGCTTCTGGAAGTCGGTGTTCCGTTTTCACAGAACCTGGCCGATGAGACAGCGCGCAATCTTCGACAACGTCTGCCGATTTACGACGCTTGGATCCAAACCGACACTCTGCCGAACGGGCATTTGCTGGTCAGGGTGGTCACTATCGACCAGTGGAGTCTTTCCGGGGGAGCCAGCTTCCGGCGCGAGTCCAACGAAATCAACTACTGGGTAGGAGCCACCGAACGGAATTTCCTGGGCTTGAACCAAATGCTCAGCGCCACTTACTTCGTGGAAGCATCCGAAGCCGACCACGCCCGCGTCACTTTCGCCGACAACCGACTGTTTGGTCGTCCGGTCAGATTCAGAGTTGATTACTCAGACGACCCACGCCTCCGTTTCACGATAGTTGCCCTCTCTCGTCCCTTCTATGATCTTTCGCAGAAGGTTGGTTTCAACGTATCGTTCAAAGACATCGGCGGCCGACGCGATGTTTATCAGGACGGGTTTCTGGTGGCCCAATCCAGTTACTCAGGCGAACAAATCAACGTGGGTGGCGCTTTTCGCCATGGCGCCTATCGACAGAAAACACTGTTCAAACTCCAATACAAGTATCGTCGCGAGACGACTGATGACACCACCTATCTTTCCGACGATCCGGACCACATCGAACTTGCTAACCGTAGTTTCCCCTTTGATTCACTCTATCACGAGGTGCGTCTGTCCGTCGGCATCGCCAGCCTGGACTTCATAGAACTGCGACGTATCGACGGATTCGGCTACACCGAGGACTTCACTCTTGGATCGGCAGCATCCGTCAACCTGGCCCACGCCATGAATCGGGACTCCGTGGTCCATGACGCCCTTGGCCTCTTTCTGGCCCAGAGTTTTTCTCTCAAGAGAGGCCTTCTTACGGTAACTGGATCGGGACGAATCTGGTTTCACCGAGGTGAGACTCAGCGTCGGCTGTTTCGCTTGACCGCTCACTACTATAATCCGACCCTCGATTACCTGACCGTGGCCCTAAGAATAGCCTACCTTGCCGATTGGCGGGCCGCTCGCACCGATAATCTCGTCCTGGGCGGTGACGGAGGCCTGAGAGGTTTCAGCCGCTATTTTCGTACCGGTGATCGCCGGGCTGTTGTCAACGCAGAGGGCCGATTCTTCCCGGATATCGAACTACTCAGTGTGCTGTTTGGCGGCGTCGCTTTCGTGGACCTGGGACGCACCTATGAGTCGGGGGAGAGTCTTACTTGGCGGGATTTTTACGTCAGTGTCGGTGTCGGTCTGAGAGTGTCTTTTGAACGATCCTCGCGCAGCTCGCTTTTTCGCTGTGACATTGCCTACTCGGAACACAACGGATGGCAACTCTCGGTCTCATCAGGACAGTACTTCAGCGCCGCCCGGGACCTTTTGCAGGACCTTCCCCATTAATGGTTGGAGATTTCTGCTAATCTGAATTGCGTCAAGGGGTTGACATTTTCAGTAAGTGGAATTTCCGGTTTTCGAAAAATGGGGAAACTTTCCGTTTTTTTGGTCCTGTTAAAAGCGACCTCA
>JAUWMW010000306.1 GCA_030612965.1 bacterium | reverse complement strand
TTTTTCGTCGGTTTCCAGTTGCTGATCTGGAGACCCTGTCTCGAACGCTGGACACAAAATCTCGCATGAGTATTTTTCGGCGCCTTAGAGATCTTGGATACTTTTCCAGCTATACCCATGCGGGTCGCTTTTATACGCTGGCCCACATCCCACAGTTCGATGCGTACGGGCTGTGGATACATCAAGGCATAGGTTTCTCCAAAGAGGGCACGCTCAAAGCTACGGTATTGAAGCTGGTAGAGACGGCTCCTTCTGGATTTACGCATACAGAACTGAGTCACCTGCTCCGTGTCAAGGTCCACAACACATTACTTAGTCTCGTTCGTGAAGGCCATATTCACAGGGAGCATATTGAACAAGCTTACCTGTATATCAGCACGGATCCTGGTGAAGCAGATGGGCAAATTTCTCAACGACGTATAAAACTGGTGGAGTCGGATAAAGGTATCGACATTCTACCGGTTACGACAGTCATCGAGGTACTCATCGAGACGATTCATACTGGAAAATTGCGTGTTTCTCCAAAGCTTATCTCAAAGCAGCTCGCAGCGCGAGGATGTTCTGTTACCACAAGACAGATAGAGCAAATTTTTGACCAATACGGCATAGACACATTAAAAAAAACAGCAACGTCAACCTCGACACGCTGGCGAAATTGAGAGACCTGATAAAGACAGTGCGCAATAGGAGCGATCAGCAAATGTTAAGCACTTCAGGAGTGCTCATCTCAGTTTGTGACGAGCCAGGAGCCTGCCCTGTATGCGGAGGTCCATTGCATGTCCAAAAGACGATTCCTCATCACGGGAAGACGATACGTCATGGTCAATTTGAGATTCGTGAAACCGTCCATGTTTGCGCAACCAGGTGTCGATATGGTTCTGGGACTCTGGTTACACGCCGGGCGGTTTCCCTCGCTGAGCATATCATTGCTGGCAGAACCGTGGGTTATGATGTCATGACATTCGTTGGACTTCAACGATTTATCCATTACCGCCAGCGCGAAGAGATTCGAAGCGCTCTTCATGGTGAATACGGTATCTCGTTGTCTTCCGGCGAAATCAGCAATATAGCCAAACTTTTCCTACGCTACATGCAGAACCTTCATTATAAGTATGCCGAGCCCCTTCAAAACGCTTTGACTGAAGACGGAGGCTGGCCGCTGCACATCGATGCTACGTGTGAAGATGGACGCGGCACATTGCTGGTAGCGTTGGCCGGATGGCGTCGCTGGGTTCTCGGGGCGTGGAAAATTCCAACTGAAAGAAGCGATGCCATTGTGCCATGTCTTCATCAAATCGTTCAACTGTTTGGTGCACCATGCGCTGTGATGCGCGATCTTGGTCGTGCCGTAACCCTTGCTGTCAACACATTAGTCTCTGATCTGGAGTTAGATATCCCCATTTTAGCTTGCCATCTCCATTTCCTTAAAGACATTGGCTCGGACCTGCTTAAACCCGGCTACGGCGAACTGCGATCTCTGTTCAAAAAATGGAAGATACGGCCCCAACTTCGCGCTTTCTCCCGTGATATCGGCCGAAAAATCGGCCCTGACATTGTGAGAGAACGTGAGAAAGTCTATGCATGGTTACAGAAAGGGGGGGACCTCAACATGCCTGAAGGTCGAACAGGCATTGCCACTGTTCGCCACTTCGCTCAGTGGATTTTAGACTATCATGAAGATAGCTCAGGCGAAGGCTTCCCTTTTGATCGACCCTATCTTGATTTCTATGACCGCTGCATAACAGTGCATAGAGCAATACCTCGCCTTTTGGTCGGTCGACTTCAAGATCCCCACGTCTCAAAGATATCAAAACGATGTCAGCGCATACTCAATCCTGTTTTATCCGAAGTTCCTTTTCACCAAACTGTCCGACGCTTACGAGCAAGGGCGAGCCTGTTTGATGAGTTGAGAGATGCTCTCCGCCTTGTCCCGAAAAACACTTCACACTCTAAGCATCGCCCGGATACTACAGTAAGGGAAATGGCCGATATTCGTCAACATGTTGAACAGCTTGTTAAATCTCTCGAAGAGCGACGGCCTGAACGTGGGCCTGCTCAGGACACCCGAAACGCTATCGATTTGATCTTGCGCCATGTCAAGGACCACGGGGATAATCTCTGGGGGCATGTCATCCCATTGCCCATAGAACAAGGTGGAGGCATCCGCCTTCTGGAACGGACAAACAATCTCCTTGAAGGATTCTTCAAAGGGATGAAACACAATGAACGTCGCCGAAGCGGCCGAAAAGTACTTACCCAGGATTTTGAACATCTCCCTCCAGAAGCAGCACTCGCATACAATCTCAAGCACAATGACTACGTAGCTATCGTATGTGGTTCCCTGGAAAACCTTCCCGAAGCCTTCGCAAGGATCGATTTAGAGAAAAAACAAAGGGCACTTTACAATGCACCCGAAACCAGTTTTCATCCTGATGTTCAACCGCAACTCACGGAAAGCGCCTCATTGCCTACGGCGGACCGCCGATTAATCCGTACAAAGCAAATGAAAGAACGTATCTTGGCCATAGCAACGAGCCGCATTAAAAACCGCTCAATAGGGTGAAATGGAAAAATCCAACCGAAAAATGACGCTAAGG
>JAUWMW010000355.1 GCA_030612965.1 bacterium | reverse complement strand
GGTGACAAACAGGTGGTGATCGTTTCGAGCTTCCAGAGCTACAAGCCGACCGAGATCGACGCCGTACTCAAACTCCTGACCCCGCCCGACCCCAACCGAACGGTGATCTTCAGCACCCCCGCGGCCAAAGCACCTAAACCGAAATCCGCCTTCCTGAACAAAATGGACAAGGCTGTCAAGGTGGTCGAATTCAAGAAGCTGGCCCAGGCCGATATCCAGAAACAGATCAGGAAACGGCTGCTGGTGGAAGAGATCGGGATCGAACCGGCGGCTCTGACGCTGCTGTCGGAGTTGGTGGCCGGTAATCTCGGACCGATGGAGTCGGAGATCAACAAGCTAATCAACTACCGCAGCGCCGGCGAAACCGTAACAGTCGACGATATCGGCGCCGTTTGTTCGGGCTATGCTACGTACAACATTTTTGCCCTGGCCGACGAGATCGTCGCCGGGCGCACCCGGACAGTGCTCAAGATGATCGATCGGTTACTCGCCGACGGCAACACGCCGGTCGCCATTGCTTCACTCCTGCAACAACACTTCATAAGCCTCTACCTGGTCAAGAACTCACGAAAACCGCTGGGACGACGAGATTTTTTGATCGGCAAGTTTCGAGGGCAGGCCGCGCGATATGAAAACGTCCAGTTGGAAAAGATCATTGTCGAAATAGCGGCCACCGACGCTGAATTCAGACAGCAGGCTTTGAAGCCGGCCGCGGCCTTGCAGATGCTGGCTCTGAAAATGATTAGCGACAACGTGTAGATGGACGAAACTTCTCGGGAAGAAAGGGCTGCGCCGCCGGTAGACAAGAGTGTGGACGGTGCAGCCGAGCGGAAGCTGATTGAGGCGGCACAGGACGGCGACCACCGCGCCTTCGGTCAGTTGATCCGCCTGAACCAGAAGCGACTGTTTCGATTTGTCTATGGACTGTTGGGTTCATTTGATGCGACTGAGGATATCGTGCAAGAAGCCTTCGTAAAAGCATACTCCGCCATCGACCGTTTCGATTTGCAGTACAGTTTCTACCCCTGGCTGGCGACAATTGCACGCAACCTAGCTTTCAACTATCGGGAACGCGAGCAGAGAAAAGAGTCTTTGGATCAGCTTCAGGAGTCGGGTTTCGATCCTCAGACAGCTCAAGTGGGACCATTCGAGCAACTCTTAAACGATGAGGCACAAAAGAGGTTTTACCAAGCGGTTAAGGCGCTGCCCGTCAAGTACCGGGAAGTGTTCGTACTGCGACACTTCGAGGACCAGAGCTACACGGAAATAGCCTCCAATCTCAAGATACCGCCCGGAACCGTTGATTCACGATTGTACCGAGCGCGACAACTGCTGTTGGAGAGTCTTAAGGACTTGTTATGAACGGTGCCTGTCAACAGATAAACGACGAGTGATTGAAATGGACCACGGTTACTTTCAGGACAGACTTTCGGCCTACCATGATCGCAGCCTCACACCGGAGGAGATGCGGATGCTCGAGGAACATGTTGCCGCCTGCGCGGAGTGTCGAGCGCAGCTTGAAAGGCTGGCGAAGTTAGACCGGCTCATAGATGAAAAAGCTGATCTGGCTGAAAGTGATTACTGGGAGACATCCGCGCAGAAGATAGAACAGCGGTTAGGCTTCAAGGAAGAATCGAAGGTCACCACTATTCGCCGCAGTTGGGCCGGCCTGAGCTGGAAGCTGGCCGCGGCCGCAGCATCGGTAGCGGCGCTGACCTTCATAGCTCTGCACGAGGG